>NZ_FNQE01000013.1 GCF_900107485.1 Proteiniborus ethanoligenes | reverse complement strand
CTATTATTTTATGTCTGTTCTAGATGAGTATATATTTGATATTTAATTTTAAAGTTTCTCTAGTCAAATTTTATTAATTATGCTCATCTCTATTATATCAAAAAACAAGACCTTTTACAGATCTTGTTTTTTCCCTTCTCTATTATTATCTTCTCTTACAAATTCTAGTTTTGATATTGAAACCTCAAAGGCTACCTTATTTATGACTTCTCCTTCAATGGTTTTCTTTTGATAATCCCTACTTTGAATTCTGCCCCATAATCTTATATGGTCGCCAACCTGAAGCTTTTCACAAAACCTTGCATTTCTCCCCCAAGCAATGCAGGGTATGTAGTCAGATTTATTATAAGGTCTATTTACGGCTACTAGAAGGTCTGTTATTTCCCTCCCAAATGGAGTTGTTCTATAAATGGGAACCTTGCATATGTAACCATCAAGATAAATTTCATTTGGTCTTTTTAATAACTCATTAATTTCTTCTTCTGTCTCAGGAACATATGCATCTCTTGCAAAAATTGTTAGTACTAATTTGTTAGTACCATCAATATATCTGTTGTATGACCTTAGTTGTCCTTCTACCACTAGGCTTTTCCCTGGCGTTAAATCCATATTAACTAATAGCCTTTCAGATATAGTAATTGGTAACACGTCAGAATAGTCACTTAATCTAGGTACTTCTAAGTCAAAGGTGTAAAAGCCTTCACCATACATCTCGTGACTAAACTCTTTGTCGCTGATTATCTTGCCTACTACGGTTATTGAATTCGTATCAATCACCTTGTCAGACATTGAACCCCACTCCCCTTCCTACTCTTATGTTTTTTTAATCTAAAATATGTTTATTCTCTATTGTTTAATAATATGAATTGTTTTTTATCCTTAGTAATAATTTTTTATGACAATAAGAAAGTTCTGCTTTATACATTTTTATTTAGATAGCTTGAATTAAACTGGTTTAAACAAAAATTACCTGAATCATGAAAGCGTTTCCCCTTTTGTTTTATTTGACATTAAAACGAAAAATCCTTCTAAACTGTTTAAAATATTATTTTGAATATAAAAACAAAAAACCTGTTCTCAATTAGAACAGGTTTTTTATTGGATTTTCTTAAATAGAATATCCTTTCCTTTATTCATTTCTTCTGCTCCTAGTAATAATATTAAGTCTTTTTTATCAACTATTTCTAAAGCTTTTATTATGGCTTCCTCTAATGTATCAAAAATCAAATAATCTATACTCAGTTCATCTAATACTAATTTGTATCCTTTTATCGCATCATCTAAAGCTTTCTCTTTTTCCTCTGTAGTATCTCTGCTAAGTGATATGATTAATTTTATGTTTTCAAAAGTGCTATACCAAGAGGCTATTGCTTTTGCATTATATTTGTTCATTTCTGTATTGCCCTTTATTTTTATTGCATCAATGATAATTAATTTGCTAAAGTCTAATGATTGTATAGTTTCAAAAACCGCCTCGTAGGCTGAAGGATTATGACTATAATTATCTATTATCATATATTCTTTTTCATATATTACTTCAAGTCTTCTGTCTATGCCTATAAAGTCGCTTAAATATCTATTAATATTATATGGATTAACTCCTAAGCACAATGCACCACAAATTGCAGCTAAGGAATTATATATATTATGTCTGCCCATTAATTTTATTTTTAAAGGTATTTCCATAGGCTCTATTTCTAAGCGGTTAATTGCAGTTAGTCCTCTTTGAATGCACAAATTAAAGCTTATGTCATGTGACAGTTTCAGGCTAGAAGCAGTAATGCTAGACTTTGAGCCTAGTCCATAGGTAAGAACAATAGTATTGTAGTTATCTTCAATAAGCTTCAAGCCCTCCCTATCATCTATATTGATTATTGATATACCATTTGTTTTAAGTAATTTAAAAATTGTCTTTTTAAACCTTACATAATTATCTCTTTCTATAGGAGTAACAGATTCTAGTTCTATATTTATGTGAATTATTATATCAAAGTTAATATGGCTTATTTCTCCTGTCTCAATCAGCTTAGGTGATATCTCAATAATACAGACATCTATTTTTTTATTTTCTATTTTCTTTAAGGCATTTTGAATTGTTTCCTTGGGTAAGCTCTTATCTCTATTTTTTTCGTAGAAATTCATCTCTGATGAAGAGAAAACTTCTGTTCGTATTCCTGCATTCTTTAATACATGCTTTAATATGTAAGAGGTAGTAGTTTTACCATTCGTACCAGTTATTCCGATAACAGTTACTCCATTTGTTTTCATTGCCTTAATCTCCTTTGAAAAACTTATTTATAATAGAGTAAACCATAACTATATATAGTTATGGTTTACTTATATAGGTTTTTTATGTATTTAAGATATTTTGAGCCCTGAGCCCATTATATTCCAATAATATTTATTAGAATTAATCAAAGAATAATCTAAAGAGAGGTGATATAATGAAAAATAATAAAGTATCTCCAAAAGCAAGAGAGGCTTTTCAGAGCTTTAAAGAAGAAATGGCAAAAGACATGGAGATTGAGCTAAGAGACAGAGATGACCATATAACTAAAATGGTCGATTGGAACAAGGTAAATGAACTAAATCATTTAGGAAGATCTTAATAAAAACACAAAAGTAGAACTTGCCTATTTATAATAAAAAACAGTAAAGTAAGACTATTATAGCCTTACTTTACTGCTTTTTAATTTGCTTCCCGCTATTGTCTATATAAAAATTATCTTTATATATGAGTTCTGAAACGGGAACTATTTTATATCCATCTCTCTGTAGTCTTTCTAAAATAATTGGTAGGTATTCAGATACATATTTGGCATTGTTATGGAAAAGAACTATTGAGCCGTTTTTAACATTTCTAGTAACCCTATCTACTACTGGCTGCACTCCATATTCCTTCCAGTCTAATGAGTCTACATCCCACTGTATTACATAGTATCCATTATCTCTACAAACTCTTATTAATCTATCATTGTAATCACCAAATGGAGGTCTGAAGAGTGTTGTTCTTTTCCCAGTTATATTTTTAATTCTTTCCTCAGTAGTTTTGAGTTCTTGAATTATTTGATTTTCATCTAGCTTAGACATGTATGGATGGTTTGTTGAATGATTACCTATCTCATGACCTCTTCTATCTATTTCCTTTACTACATCTGGATATTTTTTTACCCAAAAATCCACGAGAAAAAAAGTGGTTTTTACATTGTATTTGTCTAATGTATCCAATATATCGTCTGTGAACTCTGTCCCCCAAGCAGCATCAAAGCTTATTGCAATCTTTTTCTCTTGAGTATCTACATAGTATATTGGTAGTTCTTTGCTAGTTGAAAAAACGCTCATTATTCCATTATCATCAATAATTCCTGTAAATATGACCGAGACAATAACAAGCAGCATAACTGAAATTATCTTAGCAACTATTTTTTTATCCAGTATATAAATCTTCATTATCCCCCTCCTCTAAAACAGTGTTAATATAATTTATTCCACTCTTCTAGTATTATTACCTTATAAAGAAAAAAAGCTGTGTGTCCACAGCTTAGTGAATAGATAATATCTTATCTTGTTTTTCTATAACTTGATCGTTTTTTAGTATTTGCTTAGTTCTGTCTCCATTTAATGCATCTAAATATACTATTTCCTCAGGAACTATTTTGATAATATTAATCCAGTCTTTTTGTATAGCCAACAACTGTTTATGAGGAGCATATCTTTTAGCTTCATCTATAAGGTCTGAATGCTTTAAGCTAGTATGTGCCTGGCCAAAGATTTGTACGCCCTTGATTTTTTTATAATCTAAATATTCTGTATTCACTAATAAGCATACATTAGGATTATCCTGAATATTATTAAATTTATCTCCCCCAGCTGATATTACATATATGTCTAGGTCATTTCCTGTAAAATATTGAACAGGACTACATCTAGGTATATTATTTCCACATGTAGCTAATGAAGCTAAATTATTCTCATTTAAAAAGCTTTTAATATTTTGTTTTAATTCTGTTGTACTAAGCCTCTTTTCCATTTTTCCACCTCTTTATATTTTTTATTATCACAATTATTATTTGTAATTATAAAAAAAATAATCTTTTTGTATAACTTGGTTTTTTTATTTGCAAGCTCAACTTTTGTGTTAGTAAAGATAAATGAACATATACATTAAGTATAAGTTTATTTATCTAAAAATTAGGAGGAAGTTGCTGTGAGCTTATTATTAAATAATATATATATTTTTTCACTCCTAGGTATTATTGGTGGTCTTACATTGTTTTTAACTGGGATAAAGCTAATGTCTACATCCTTTGAAAAAGTTTTATCCTATAAGGTAAAAGCTAAAGTAAATAAAATTACCTCAAATAAGTTAAATGGTGTATTCATAGGTATAATAATGACTTCTCTGCTTCATAGCAGCAGTGCAGCTACAATTATAGTTATTAGCTTAGTTCATGGAAATCTATTAAGTATTTATAATGCTATACCTATTATTATGGGCTCAAATATAGGCACTACATTTACAGCTCAGCTAGTGGCTTTCAAAATAGATAATATCTACATTTATCTTTTTCTTGTAGGAGTATTATTATTTCCTATATTGAGAAAAAGTAAATATAATACTATTATAAAAGTGTTGCTTGGCTTATCTTTAATATTTGCAGGAATGGATGCAATAAGCTACTCTATAGGTCACATTAAATCAACTAAGGTGTTTTTTGAGCTTATTAAATATTTGAGCAAGAGTAAAATCATGTCTTTATTTGCAGGCTTAATACTTACTGCAGTGATACAAAGCAGTACCACAGGAATTACTATTTTGCAAATCATGGCTTCAAGTAAAATCATAAGCTTATCTACTGCAATTCCTATTGTATTGGGACAAAATATAGGTACCTGTGTAGATACTGTGATAGGTAGTTTTGCTACTAATCGTGCTGGTAAACAGGCGGCATTAGTTCATGTGCTCTTTAATGTACTCGGAGTAATTATCTTTTATTTTTTTACAGATTATCTATATTTTTTTGTAATTAAATTGTCTCCCTCAAATCCATCAAGGCAAATTGCCAATGCTCATTCTCTTTTCAATATAATAACAACCATTATCCTTCTCCCTTTTTCTTCAATAATATTGAGTATTGCTCAAAAAATAATAAAGGAGTAGAAAATTCTACTCCTCGTAAATATACAGTTCTTTTCCTTTTAGCTTTTCTATATCTACTTTATCTTCAAGTTTTTTTGGAACAGTGACTATATCTGGATTGCCATCACTTATGAACCTTCGTTCTGGATGCTTGTCAAATACAGAAAGCCAATCATACATTCCAACACCATCTACCTTAGTTTCACTTGCCCTTATTCTATGTATGGCAAGTGGATTGAAGGCTTTATCTATAGGCGATACAGATGGATCCCATCCTACATTTAATATAGCAATATTTTTATAAGTATTACCTTCATATTCTCCTTTTTCAAGATAAGAGTATAATTCTTTATCCTTAGGTCTACCTCCATAGCAAAGAGCATATGTGTTAACCTTATAGCCTGGTATGATACCTTCTATAAATGCCGCCTGCTCTCCTATATATTTTTGTATTTTATCAGGCTCATTAGCCTTTGACATGTCATTATGATCTAATGTATGGTTTCCTATATCAAAGCCCTTTTCTATTAAATAGTTAAGCTTGTATTCTAATAAATCCCTTTGTCTAAAAGGATTTGAGCCAAACACAAAAAATGTAGCCTTTAATGGAAAATCAGGATGCTCTCTATTAAACTCTTCTAAAATTCCTACTGCACAATTAGGATCAACTATTTTTTCCCCATCTTTTTCAATTATGTTAAAGTTGTTCTGATTCCCATCATCAAAAGTAATAACAACAGGTGTATATCCTGCCTCTACATTTATATTGTTATTAACAAAGTCTTTTAAGCTAATAGGTCTATATCCTTTTTCATATAATACCCTTAAGTCTTTTTTAAAGTTTTCAGCTGTTCGTACCCATTCTGATTCTTCTTCTCCTATATTATGATACATTAGTACCATTATTTGCCCTGCTTCATTAGGCTTTAAGGATAAATCTATCTTTTCCTTTGGGTCAATATCTTGAGTTTCCTCTGGTATAGCTTCAGTGTCTGGGGCTTTTTCATCTTCTATTAGCTTGTCCTCATTATTTTGATTTGGTTCCTCAATTACTACATTGTCATCTGCTTTTAAATCCTTAGAGCATCCAACAAAAAATGCTAGTACAAATAATACAATTAAAATTAGGCTAAAAGTTCTTTTCAATTTTACTCTCCTCTCTTGTAATAAAGACATAGTTTAATATCTTATTTATTAATAAGCTAATATAGCTATACTAATATTATATTTCATATTATAGCTATAATCTACAAATAATAAGGATAAATTAATTGAATTTTTTTACAATCATTTTTTTCCTAATTCATCAATCTTCTACATTGTTGCTATTTATTGTGCTTACTTAGTATTTATTACTAGCATATAGATTAAGTTTGCAGGTTATATTAATACTACAACATCAAAATGATGTTGCAGTATTAAAAAATCTATTTGGAGGGAAAAACATGGCAAGATCAAATAGAATAGTAGTGCCTGAAGCTAGAATGGCATTAAACCAAATGAAAACTGAAATCGCTAGCGAACTTGGGCTAACTAATTATGAAGGTATAGATAAAGGAAACCTAAGCTCCAGACAAAATGGATACGTTGGCGGTTACATGACTAAAAGGTTAGTCGAGCAAGCACAAAGAAGTTTAGCAGGTAAATAAGTAATAATAAAAAAAGAGAAGTGGATATAATACCGCTTCTCTTTTTTTTATGTTATAATCATAATTATATAGTAAATAATACATTATTAAACTTAGAAGGTGAGTAATATGTTTGTTGATAATAGTAAAGAATTAGCACAATACAAGCTTCTCATTTTATACATATTAGATAATACTCATATCCCTATGAACAATTCAGAAATCACTCAATTTTTACTAGAAAATAATTATATGAATTATTTTCTAGCCCAGCAATTTATTAGTGAGCTTGTGAATTCTAAGTTTATTGAATTTTCCATTGAAGATGGTCAGGAGTATTATCATTTGTCAAAGGCAGGGAAGGATACTCTAAGCTTTTTTAATGATAGAATACCTCAAAAGCTTAAAGATGAAGTAAATAAAAAGTATCAAAAGAAAGAAGAAGAAATGATAAAGGATAGTCAAATCGTAGGAAATTATTTCAAAAAAAACGATTCCGAATACATTGTAAATTTAAAGGTGGTTGAAAAGGATATAACCTTATTTAACATGTCTTTAAACGTAGTTTCAAATAAACAAGCAAAAATGATATGCAACAATTGGAAAGAAAAACCTCATGAAATCTATAAAAAAATTATTGATTTACTTATAACAGAATAAAATCAAAAAGCTGGACTTTAAGCCAGCTCTTTTTGATTTTTTGTTAGGTTTGTCAATGCTTTTATTAGCTCTACTGCTACAAGTATTATAAGAGAAAGTCCCAGTACTATTCCCCATTGCAAAGGACTTAAAAAGCCTAGCTTAAATATTTCTCTTAGGGCAGGAATAAATATTATCCCTAGCATCAATAACAAAGAAATAAGTATAGCTCCTAATAATTTCTTATTAGTAGTAAATCCTATTTTAAATATAGATTTGTCTATAGATCTTGTATTGAAGGTATGAACTAGCTGTGACAAAGATAATGTAGTAAAGGCCATTGTTCTACCAATAGTTAAGCTCTCATTACTTCCAATATTGAAGGCAGCTAATGTGAGTATACCTATGATAGTTCCTTCTACAGCCAGCATCAAGCCTAATCCATCACTAAAGATACTCTTTTTAGGATTTCTTGGCTTTCTTTTCATTATATCTTTCTCAGCTGGATCTACTCCTAGTGCTAAGGCCGGTAGACTATCAGTTATCAAGTTAATCCAAAGAATATGTATAGGCAATAATGGAATAGGTAGCTTTAATACTATTGAAATAAAAAGTGCTACAACTTCTCCAATATTACATGACAATAGAAAGTGTATAGATTTTTTTATATTATCGAATATAGTCCTTCCCTCTTCTACTGCAGCTACAATAGTTGCAAAGTTATCGTCAGTAAGGACCATATCAGCTGCTTCTTTCGATACATCTGTTCCTGTTATTCCCATGGCACAGCCTATATCTGCTCTTTTAAGGGCAGGAGCATCATTGACTCCATCTCCTGTCATAGCAACAATTTTTCCTTTCTTCTGCCAGCCTTCTACTATTCGAACTTTGTGTTCTGGAGAAACTCTTGCATAAACAGAGTATTTCTCAATACTGTTATAAAGCTCCTCGTCAGTAAGCTTTTCAAGTGCTATTCCTTCTATGGCTTCCTGACCTTCTTCTAATATGCCTAATTCCTTTGCTATTGCCATAGCAGTTATCTTGTGGTCTCCAGTAATCATAATAGGTCTTATGCCAGCTTCCTTGCTTTTCTGTACTGCTAGCTTAGCCTCTTCTCTCGGAGGATCTATCATTCCTTGCATCCCTACAAAAACTAAATCCTTCTCTAGGGTTTCTGAATTGAGATTATCAGGTATACTAGGAATATCTTTATAGGCTAAGGCTAAAACTCTTAATGCTTTTGAGGAAAGCTCTTCATTTGTCCCTTTGATTTTTTCTATAATATCTTCTGTTAATTCTACTTCATCTTTTCCAATCATTATTTTGTTGCATCTTCCTATCAAAACATCCAATGCACCCTTTGTAAATACTCTATATCCATTATTAAAGGTATTAATTGTAGTCATTAGCTTTCTTTCAGAATCAAAGGGAAGCTCTCCAACTCTTTCATAATAGCTTTCCTGTTGTTTTCTAAGCAATCCAAAACGTTCTGCTGCAACTATAAGTGCTACTTCTGTCGGATCTCCTATTGCCTTTTTTTCTCCCTTATCTGAATCTAAAGAAGCATCATTACACAATAATCCTGTCATAATTGCAGTTAATTCAGTTGGATTTTCCATATTTGCCTGATCTATATCTATTAATTTGTCATATGTATACAGCTTTGTAACAGTCATTTTATTTTGTGTAAGTGTACCAGTTTTATCTGAACAAATAACAGAAGCTGTTCCTAGGGTTTCTACAGCAGGCAGCTTTCTTATAATAGCATTGTTATCTATCATATTTTGAACACCTATAGACAATACTATGGTGACAATAGCAGGAAGTCCTTCTGGTATAGCTGCTACCGCAAGAGATACAGAGGTCATAAACATGTCTAGAACAGGTCTGTTTTGCAAGAAACCAATAAAAAATATTATGCCACATACAACTATGGCACCTATACCTAATAATTTTCCTAATTCATCTAGTTTAACCTGTAGAGGGGTCTTTGTATCCTCTTGACTTTGAATCATTTGTGCGATTTTACCTATTTCTGTATTCATTCCAGTGCCTGTTGCAATAAACTTTCCTCTGCCATTAGTCACTAAACTAGAAGTGTATGCAAAATTTTTTCTATCTCCTAAAGGGATATTGTCCCCTTCAAGGGTATTAGTATTTTTTTCTACAGGTACTGATTCTCCCGTAAGGGCTGATTCTTCTATCATGAGACTAGCGCTCTCAATAATAACACCATCAGCAGGAACAAAGTCTCCCGCTTCTATAATCACTACATCACCTGGAACCACATCTATAGACTTAATTTCTAAAATATTTCCTTCTCTAATAACCTTAGCATTTGGTGTTGATAGATTTTTCAATGCTTCTAAGGATTTTTCAGCTTTGTTTTCTTGAATGACCCCTAGTATTGCATTTAATAAGACTACTAATAGGATGATAATAGTATCACTTATCTCTCCTAAAAAACCTGATATTAAAGAAGCAAGTATCAATATAATTACCATAAAATCCTTAAACTGATTAAAAAACATCAAAACAACAGATTTCTTACCTGCTGTTTTTATACTGTTATCCCCATATTCATTTCTTCTCTTTAAAACTTCTTCACTGTCTAGCCCAATTTTAGTTTGAACATTTAGTTCATTCATTAGTTCTTCAAGATTTTTCTTATACCATTGTTTTTCTCCCATCAATGTCCTCCTGGTTAAATTAATATTATTCCATTTGGTTCTAATCCTACATCTATGCTATACAATATTTTACCCTTTTTATAATTAAAGATAACAACTCTATTATAAAATGCATCCGAAATATATAGCTCTTCATTTTTTCTTGTTATATTATTAGGCATTCCACCAATTAAGTATTTTGAATTAATCTTATAATCTACTAAGTCTATTTCATAAAGATTTCCATCTTCTACATTAGTCACATAGGCTATTTTTTTGTTTTCTACAGCTATTAAATCTACAATTACACCTTGAACATCAATTTCCTTAACTATACATTCGTCATTTATGCTATATATTAAAAGCTTACTATTGAGCATTCCATTAGAAGGTGGCGATAGCACAAGTATAATATTATCCTCTATGGAAATATGAACTGGGTTGTATCTTAATTTTAATCTTTTTTGAACATTATTATTCAAATCAACTATATCTATACTATACCCATTATTATTTGAAATATATAATCTGTTATTTTTCTTGTCTAGCTTAATATCATGGGGTCTCTCTCCAACAGGAATATTTTCAATTATATTAAAGCCCTTTTCTTCTATAACTGATATTGAATTAGAATCACTATTTGATACATATATATATCCATTATGTACAACTAAATGACTTGGAAAACTTCCCACATAAACCATATCCACAATTTCTTTTAATTCAATATTTATCTTATATACAGTATTATTATAGGAATTAGCAGAATAAATTATATCTTTTTCATCAAAAAAAATATGATGAGGCCCTACATAAGGTCCGTTTGATGTGCTTTTCTTATTTGCTTTAACTGACTCCCAAAGAAAAATTGTATCGATTAATTCATGAGTTCTTGTATCTATAATTGATAAGGAGTCACTGCCTGTGTTAGCTACTATAAGTTTGTTCTCACATAATCCCACCTTAGTCACCTCCTGACCTGCTTATATACCAGTTTATGCACCTTATATATTTTGGTGACATAAGCGGGAACAAAAAAAAAGATGCAATCAGCATCTTTTCTTCACTATTGTCCTTACGTCTCCAATTAAATAGAGGGAGCCTGAAAATACTATAAGATCATTTTCAGTAGCTATCTGGAAGGATTCTTCAACAGCCTTTTCAATATTACTTTCTATTATAACATTATTGTTATATTTTTTAATTTTTTCAGCTAGCTCTTCTGCCTTCATTGCTCTAAATATATTAGCTTCAGTCACTATTATTTTATCAGCTATTGGGACTAATTCTTCTATCATATGATCTACATCTTTATCTGCAAGTATGGCTACTCCAAGAATAAGCTTATTGTATTTAAATACATCCTTTAAAGTCTTTTTAAGAGCATGTATTCCCTGAATGTTGTGTGCTCCATCTATTAAGAAAGTAGGATTTCTTTTTAACACTTCAAGCCTTCCGCTCCATTTAGTGTTTGATAGACCTTTTCTAATGGCTTCATCAGATATTGAAATACATCCCCTTTCTTTTAGGGATAGTATTGTAGTTAAAGCAGTTGAAGCATTATATATTTGATGAACTCCAATTAGCCCGATTTCTAAATCTAACATTTTAATATCCTTATATTCAAAGTTAAATCTGCTTCCAAACGCAGTAGTTTCTATGACTTCTATCTTCTCAGTAGGCACAATTATTAATTCGCTATTTTTCTTTTGTGCTACATCTATTATAACTTCCTGGGCTTCTTTATCCTGTGGATAGCTAATTACAAGCCCATTATCCTTTATTATTCCTGCTTTTTCATAAGCAATCTTTCCAATAGTATCTCCTAGAATATCTGTATGGTCCATAGATATAGTTGTTATTACGGATGCTAAAGAGTCTTCAATAACATTTGTAGAATCATATCTACCTCCAAGCCCCACCTCAAGAACAACAAAATCTACATTTTCTTTCTTAAAATACTCCATGGCAATAGCTGTTACTATTTCAAATTCAGTTGGATGATTCATGCCCCTACTTAGCATAACTTCGACTTTTTCTTTTACATTTAAAGTTATCTGTGCTAAGCTATCATCACTAATATCCGTATTATTTATTCTCATTCTTTCGTTAAAAACTTCTAAATAAGGCGATGTAAACAGACCTACCCTATACCCTGCTTCTATTAATGTGTTTGCTATAAAGGATGATGTAGAGCCTTTACCATTAGTACCTGCCACATGGATAAATTTTAGATCCTGTTGTGGATTTTCAAGCAGGCCTAGCAACGCTCTTATATTATCAAGACCTAGTTTGCTACCAAATTTTTTAGTTCCATGTATATAGTCTAAAGCTTCTCTATAGTTCATTTTCTCACTCCTGTTAAGTATGTCTACCATATTATTTACATAAATACTACTTGCCTACCTATTATTTCTTAAACTATCTAATCTTTCCAAGACCTTTTCCATCATTTGTTGATATTTGATTTCTTTTTCTCTTTCTTGGTCTATTACTTGCTTAGGAGCTTTACTAACGAAGCCTTCATTAGAAAGCTTGCTCTTAACTCTTTTAATTTCGCCTTCTAGCTTTTCTTTTTCTTTTTGGAGCCTTTCAATCTCCTTTTCCATATCCACTAGCTCTTCTAATGGAAGGAAAATAGTACAATTCCCTACTACAGTAGACATGGCATCTTCTCCAATATTATCCTTGCTTTCTGTTACTTGGATTTCTGATGCTGAGGCTAAGGTCTTAAAGAATCTTTCTGATGTGCTCAATATTCTATTCAAGTCTGCATCAGATGTAACAAAAATAGCTTTCGCCTTTTTTGAAGGAACTACATTCATCTCTGCTCTAATGTTTCTAATACTCTTAACAGATTCCATTATAAAATCTATAGACTTTTCAGCATCTTTATAGCTTCTTTCTTCATTATATAAAGGCCACTGCTCAATAATTAACTCCTTATCCTTGCCTGGCAAATAGGTCCATATTTCTTCAGTTATATATGGAATAAATGGATGTAGAAGCTTTAATATATCTCTTAGAACTATTAGCAATACATATTTTGCTGTATCTTTGTCCTTATTATCATCACTAAATAGTCTTGGTTTAACCATTTCTATATACCAATCACAATACTCATTCCATGTAAAATCATATATTTTTTGTGCTGCTATACCTAGCTCGTATTTTCTTAAGTTCTCTGTCACTTCTTTAATAACAGTATTAATCCTAGATATTATCCACTTGTCTTCCTGTGAAAGATTAGAAATAGCTTGATTTTCATCAACAGCATTTTCATCTAAATGCATCAGAACAAACCTAGAAGCATTCCATAGTTTATTTGCAAAATTCCTGCTTGCTTCAACTCTTTCAATATAAAACCTCATATCATTGCCTGGGGTATTACCAGTAACCAGTGAAAACCTTAATGCATCTGCCCCATATTGTTCTATTAAGTCAAGAGGATCTATTCCGTTTCCAAGAGACTTACTCATTTTTCTTCCTTGAGAATCTCTAACAAGTCCTGTAAAAAACACATTTTCAAAAGGCATATCTCCAACGTACTCTAGGCCTGAGAATACCATTCTTACAACCCAGAAAAAGATTATATCATATCCTGTTACCAATACATCCGTAGGATAGAAATAGTCTAGCTCCTGAGTTTTTTCTGGCCATCCAAGTGTTGAGAAAGGCCACAATGCAGATGAAAACCAGGTATCAAGAGTATCTGGATCCTGAACAAAATTTGTACTTCCACAGCTACATTTTTCAGGATTTTCTCTAGATACTATAACTTCATTACAATCCTGGCAATAATACACTGGTAATCTGTGTCCCCACCACAATTGTCGTGAAATACACCAGTCTCTTAAATTCTCTAACCAATTTAGATAAATCTTCCCGAATCTTTCAGGAATAAATTTAAGCTTTCCTTCTTTGTATGCACTAATTGCAGGTTCAGTTAGGGGCTGCATTTTAACAAACCATTGCTTTGATATTATTGGCTCTACTATAGTACTACATCTCTCACAATGTCCTACACTATTAGCATGATCTTTTATCTCTACTAAATATCCTAGTTCTTCTAAATCTTTTACTATTTCTTTTCTTGCTTCATATCTGTCTAAGCCACAGTATTTACCACCATGCTCATTAATGCTTCCATCATCATTCATTACTCTAAGCTGACCTAGATTATGTCTTGCTCCAACCTCAAAGTCATTTGGGTCATGTGATGGTGTTATTTTAACTGCTCCTGTTCCAAACTCTCTTTCAACATATTCATCAGCTATTATTGGAATCTCCCTATTAACTAATGGAAGTATTAATGTTTTTCCTATTAAATTACTATATCTTTCATCCTCTGGATGCACTGCTACCGCCAAGTCTCCTAGCATAGTCTCTGGTCTGGTTGTAGCTATGACTATATACTCATTACTATCCTTAGCAGGATACTTTATGTGCCAAAGCTTTCCTTGTGACTCCTCGTGTTCAACCTCTGCATCTGAAAGTGCAGTTCCACAGCTAGGACACCAGTTGATTATTCTGTCACCTCTATATATAAGTCCTTTTTCATAGAGTCTAATAAAAGCTTCTTCAACAGCTTTACTTAATCCTTCATCTAAAGTAAATCTTTCCTTTGACCAATCACAAGAAACACCTAGCTTTCTAAGCTGATTTCTAATATTACCACCATATTTTTCTGTCCAGTCCCAAGCTTCTTCTAAGAATTTTTCTCTTCCTAATTCCTGTTTGCTTTTACCTTCAGATTCTATTTTAGCAACTACTCTCGCCTCTGTAGATATACTAGCATGGTCTGTACCTGGAAGCCAAAGAGCCTCGTAGCCCTCCATCCTCTTCCATCTAATAAGTATATCTTGGATTGTACCATTTAGTGCATGACCCATATGCAGATTACCCGTAACATTTGGAGGAGGCATCATTATTGTAAATGGTTTTTTCTCCTTGTTAACATCTGCCCTAAAATATCCATTTTCATTCCAAAATTCATAAATTCTCTCTTCAAAGTCCTTTGGATTGTAAGTTTTAGCTAAGCCTTCATTCATACTTTATAACCTCCTATAATATCTTAAATAAGATTTAATTCATTAGCTATTTTCCAAAAATCATTAGTATAGTTGCCAATATGGTTAAACCTAATCCAATTAGCTTGGATGATAACAACATATTAACTGTAGTTATTTTCCCTTTTTTATATAGTCTGTCTGAACCAAATATAAATATGGTTCCGGCAATAAAAGATATTATCCCAAGTTTGAAAATCATACCCATCACATCCTATAAAAATAATAAAACCCTTCGTCACAAAAATAAGGACGAAGGGTAAAACTCGCGGTACCACCTTAATTCCAGATAAAAAATACCTGGCACTCAAAAATATAACGGTTTTAACCGTTCAATCCTACTATTATTTCGGATTGAAAGCTCAGAAGCTACCTTCAGTAAATATTGCCTAGTAAAGTCTTTCAGCCCATGAACCTTACTCTCTTTATAGGTTATCTACCTAATCTTCTTCTTCATTGCAATAGCAATATATGACTTAATTATTTTCATGATATATAACAAAATTACATTTGTCAATAGGATTTAATATTTTTATTATCCTTTCTAACCTCCTTAAAGCCCAAGAAATAATTAATAAAAGCTAACAAGGTAAGCATTACAGCTAATAAAACTAAAATAAAGCTCAATGTCTCAGGAAAATTAAAGGCTATTGATAATATAGCTATATAAAATGCAATTGTTGCAATTTTCCCATATCTATTGGCTGGTATAACAGTTTTCTCAAAAGAGTAATAGAGAAATAAAGCACCTATTACCATAAGTATCTCTTTTAAACCTACTACAATTATCACCCATATAGGCAAATAAGCCTTACTTGTAAAGCAAATGAGGACCGTTAACTGCATCAGCTTATCTGCTAATGGGTCCATTGCTACTCCCCATTTAGTAACCATATTGTAAGTTCTAGCTATATATCCATCTAGTACATCTGTGACCCCTGCAATGGCAAATACAATAGTGGCATACAATATATTGTTCTCTATTGATGAATAAAAGATAAATACAAAAATAGGAACAAGAAGGAATCTTATAGTCGTCAAAACATTAGGTATGTTCATATGTCACCTCTTAGAGATATTTAAAAATATTATTCACTAAATTTTTCTTTATATTACATTATATTTTAATTTAGAGTCAATGATAATAGGATTTGGGGATAATTTATCTAAATACTTGGTTAAGCTAGTTCTTTTTATTATTCTATATCATTATTTATAATTCCTTCTATATTTAGTAGTTTTTTTAATGCATTACATGTTTAATTTTGCCCAATGGCTAAATCATTTTGTAACCTTTCTAATTTAATCGAATATTATAAAATAAACTACTATTTATATAGGAGGGATTATATGTCAAAAATCAAACTAGTTTCAGCTATTTTACTTATAATAATTCTACTATCTGCCTTATTGGTAGGCTGCAAAAAAGATGAACTCAAGACTATTAAATTAGTTGAAGTAACTCACTCAGTATTTTATGCACCTCAATATGTGGCAATTTCTAAGGGCTTCTTTGAGGAAGAAGGCTTAAAGGTAGAATTAATCAATGGACAGGGCGCAGACAAATGTATGACTGCAATACTAAGTGGTGAGGCTGATATTGGGTTTATGGGACCTGAGGCCTCTATATACGTTTATAATCAAGGTAAAGAGGATTATGCTGTGAATTTTGCTCAGTTAACACAAAAGGACGGCTCTTTTTTAGTAGGAAGAGAAAAGGATCCTAATTTTACTTTTGATAAACTCCAAGGAAAATCAATAATAGGTGGACGAATTGGTGGAATGCCTGAGATGACATTAGAGTTTGTACTAAAAAAATACGGTCTACAGCCTGGTGTAGACGTAGAAGTCCGTACTGACATTCAATTTGCAATGATGGCAGGAGCATTTACTGGTGGTGAAGGTGATTATGTAACACTATTTGAGCCAGTAGCTTCTGAGCTTGAAAAGGAGGGGAAGGGCTATATAGTTGCATCTATAGGTAAAGAGGGCGGATATATTCCTTATACCTGCTATAGTGCCAAAAAAAGCTATATAGAGAAAAATCCTAAGATAATCCAAAGCTTCACAAATGCTATATATAAAGGTATGCTTTGGGTTCACTCTCATTCAACAGAGGAAATTGCAGATGCTCTACAGCCTCACTTTATAGAAACAGACAGAGAAATATTGATAAAGCTAGTTGAAAGATATAAGGAGCAAGACACCTGGAAGCCTGATCCTGTATTAACTGAGGATGGTCTAAATCACATGATGGACATTATGGAAATGGCTGGACAATTAGATAAAAGGGCTGATTATGAGAATATTGTGACTACAAATTTTGCTGAAAATGCTATGAAAAATATAAAATAGATTAGGCCTCTGCAGACTGCAGAGGCTTAATTTATGTAAATCAAATTATAATGGTTAGGTATCTTGGATTCCGTAATTGTTTTGGGTTAATAAAACATAGAGTCTTAAATAAAAATCCTTAAAAGTTTTGTTTGCAATATTAATAGTAAATTTACTTTTCTTATATCTAAAATACTTCTTCACTACTGGAATCTTTTATATTGAATGGGTATACAATTAACTGGTTTTAAAGCTATTTACTTTTCACTATTCGTTCAAATATATCTCCGCCTTGTTTTGCAGCTGTTTGGCTAATTCTTCTGCTGTTTTTTCACCATTGAAAAATGGCTGAGCTTCTTCATATATTATCGTCTCAAAAGGCTCTGACATTGAAGGTTTATTTAAATTGCCTATTATCTTGTTAAGTCTTTCAACATCTCCTTCTGTCGCAAAATATTTGCCCTGTTTTTCAAGGTACTCTTTATTTTTTTCTTGTTCTTCAAACACCAATTCATCTATTTGTCTTTTACTTGCATTGTTATTAATATGAAAATGTACTTGGAATATATAGCTATCAATAGTTTGCATCTCTTCTGTCATCATGAACTTGATAAATTCCCAAACTAGCTCTTTATGTTTAGAATTAGCATTTATAGCTAAAAACTCGCTACCATATTCTCTGTTACCTGTGTACTCTCCTTTAGGCACTGATATTGCATTAAAACCATTAAATACAGAACCAATGCTTCTTATATAATGATACGCATGGGTTTGCCCCGTATACATTGCTATGTTTTTTAAATCTTCATCATTATGCATGTCATTTGCTATATCAATCCACTCTAAGTTTGGATGCATTACATTATCTTCTTTTATTGCCTTAAACAGTTTTAAGGCTTCGATAAACTCTTCGCTATTAAATTTAGCCTCTTTTTTATCCCAGTCTATATAATAATCCAAATCACTAAGTACCATCCAATTAAATAGCATATAATCATCAATTTTAGGCAAAACATATATCTGTTCTGTGCTATTTTCATTTAGTTTTTTTGAAAGAGCATATATATCCTTCCAAATTAGATCCTCACCTACATCTACTCCCTTTTCATCTAGTAATTCCTGGTTTAGTACAAAGCAATAAAAATAGTAGTAGTCTATGGGCATAGTATATAATTTATCCTTATACCTTGAGTTGTCAATTATATGTGTATTATAATCTTCTATATTAAATTCACTATCATTTTCTATCATCTCATCAAGGTTTACTAGCATGCCTTTTTCCATATATGTTCTTATTGGCTCCCCTCCTCGTAGATATAGTATATCTGGACCCTTGCCTGCTATTAGCTCTGCATTTAGCTTATCATTGTATTGCCCCCAATCAAGGTCGGGATATAAATTAACTGTAACCTTTACATCAGGATTTTTTTCCCCAAATTTCTTCGCTGCTTTAGTTATTTTATTACCATAGTCTTGAGTCAATTCAATGGTTATTTCGATCCTTCTGTCATGTTTCTCGGTCCCTATTTCTGTTTCAGAAGATGATGTTGTATATTTAATTAGTTTGTAGCTCCCCTCTGCATCTGCTGTTATGTATATTTCTTCACTATCATCCACTACAAAATCAAATATGAATTCTATGTCTGACAATTCGCCTGTATTTAACAATCTTTTTACCATATTTCCATTTGAATCATACTTCACTATCCATCCTGTGCTTATTCCATATAGACTCTTAGTATTTTTGTTGTAGTATATGCTTCGTGGTAGATCATTGTAGTCGTATTCTTTGCTTAATATTATCTTGTAATTACTTGTGTCTATCTTATCTAGAACTCTTTCCTCTATATTTCTGCGTATTGCTAATAGGTTATCTTCTTCGTCTATATCTATATCTGTGTATAGTGTTGAATCAAGAATTTTTTTAGAATTAAATTTACTGTCAAATACTTCTATCTTTCCACCTAGCTTTAGGGCATAAATATTTCCCTTGCTGTCTATTCTTATCTTTTTTGTGATTTCTTCCGTCGACCTTGCTGTAGTGTCAGTTAGCTCACCTATTACATTATTTTCAGTAATTGAATTAGACCCATTATTATAGGAAAAGAGCTTTTTACTTATCTTTACTATGTCTTTATTCTCATTTGTCTCTGGTATTTCTGATAGTATGTACATATTATTGCTGTTGTCAAGAGTAAAAATACTTGCCCTTCCATCAAAATCAATATTTACCTCTTTTTTTGCTTCTGTATTTTCATCTAGAACTACATACTTTCTACTATCCCCTGCAATGTATGCTATTAGCTCATTATTTTTATTTAGACCTATGTTTGTTATATGCTCTGCTTCTAATACATCATTTAATATGATTTCTCTATATGTTACTTCGGTATTCTTATTTACACCTGCTGTCTTATTCTCTGTAGTACACCCATAAAGTGTAACTATTAGTAAAAGCACTAATAAAATAATTATTACTTTTTTGGGTTTCATTTTTCCCCTCCTTAAAATATTATTTGAGACTTTTCCTTGCTTATTACTTCCCCTTCCTTCTATTTTTGCAGTAAGTTATGACCTGTCTCCTTTTCAAATAAATGCAGTTCATCTGTCATGAAGGATATATTTATTTTGTCATCAGCCTTAATATTTAAGCGAGATTGAGCCTTTATAATAATATGGCTATTATATAGCTTGCTGTGAATTAGCATTTCATGTCCCATAAGCTCAGACATATCCACATTTATTTCAAAGCTTTCTGGTGTCTTTTCTGATATCATTATATTTTCAGGTCTAATTCCCACCCTAACAGATTGAGGCTTTATATCTTTAAACTTTAGTATTTTCTTATGCTTGTCTGATATATTTATTTTATGCCCATTTAAGGCAAGTATATATTCATCATCTTCCATAATTAGCTCCGCATCAAATAGATTCATTTGCGGTATACCTACGAATGTTGCAACAAATTCGTTAGCAGGGTTATTATATACTTCTTGAGGTGAAGCTATTTGTTGGACAAATCCGTCCTTCATAATTACTATTCTGTCTCCTAATGTCATGGCTTCAGTCTGGTCATGGGTTACATATATAAATGTTGTCTGTAATTTTTTATGTAATTTAATTATTTCTGCTCTCATTTCATTTCTAAGCTTAGCGTCTAGATTTGAGAGCGGCTCATCCATTAGGAACACTTTAGGATTTCTCACTATTGCTCTACCTATAGCAACTCTTTGCTTCTGTCCACCCGATAATGCACGGGGTTTTCTTTGTAAAAGCTCTTCTATATCTAATATTTTTGCTGCATTTATTACTCTTTCTTTGATTTCAGTTTTTTTCATCTTTCTTATTTTCAGTCCAAATGCCATATTGTCATAAACCGTCATATGAGGATATAATGCATAGTTTTGAAACACCATTGCAATATCTCTGTCCTTTGGCAATGCAGTATTGACTTTCTTTTCATCAATATACAGTTCCCCTGAGCTTATTTCCTCTAATCCTGCCACCATTCTCAAAGTAGTGGTTTTGCCACAGCCAGAAGGCCCTACTAAAACTATAAATTCTTTATCCTGTATCTCTAGATTGAAGTCCTTTACTGCAACTACTTCTTTATCATATATTTTACATATGTTTTTAAATGTAATAGATGCCAAAACCTTCCCCCCTTAGTTCTCTATACCTCCTGTACTTTCCCCGCCTCGCCAAAAAACCACCTTAAGTACTCTCCTTGATAATAAAAATATACAATGATAAAGCTAATCCATATAAGCAATACATCTACCATTGAAATCATAACTGGTAATCCCAGTAAGTATATAAACATAACAGATATCCAAACTGAAGCTATCAAACAAATTCCCTTACTAAGCAATACATTTATGTTCTCTTTGATTTTGCCTGATTTCTTTCCTTTTATAGATGCTAAGTACAATATTTCAAATATTAAACCTACCCAAAATACTGTAGTGTTAAGCTTCTGCAAAAAACCATACACTTTAATTTCATAAACTGGGTGAGTATAATTATAATTAACAAATTCAGTTATATACTTTGTCACCATACTTAAAATTTGTATGATACTAGCAGGATTATCAGGAATCTTATCTGACGTTACATAAAACTTAAATGAGACCTTTTTCCAGATAAAAAAACCTAAAACTAATATTCCAGCTATAGCTAAAATCCCTTTTATATACACCCTTTTCCCATTCTTTATCATCTCAAAAAAGTAGTTATCCTCTAAACTGTCCTTAGAATAAGACACAATATGTTTAATAATATCTACAATCAATCTAATAAGCACATATAAGCAATATACTCCTAATACAAATAATAAAATATCGTGCTTCTGTCTTTGCTGACTGCCTACTATATTAAAATCTTCAATTAAAAAATCATTATTAACATTCCCTATCAAAGCTATTTTGTCTTTTATAACGTCAATGTCTAAGTTACTTCTTTCATTCTTATACTCAACATTCCCTATGTAGGCTTCAGTTAAGTTATTCATAGTATTTAGTGGTATATAAATACGTGAGCTCCCTATATCAATCAGTTTTTCTATTGCTGCTCTCTCTGTAGAGATTATTCCAATTATCTCAAATTTTTTATTATATACCTCAATCTCTAATCCTAAGACCTCTCCACTGCCAAATAAGCTTTCTGCTACTGTATCTTCAATTACTACAACATTTCTTTTTAGTCTATTGTCGTTTTCATCTATAAAAGAGCCCTCTACTAACTTAACTCTGTTAAACTCATTAAAATTTCCTAATACTCCATATACTTGAACCTGTCTAGCTCCAGACACTGCTGAATCTTTGAATGCATAGTATGTAGCCATGTCTGGTGATACAATTCTATTTAGCTTACTTATTTGGTCAATATTAAATCCCCTTTCAGCAGGTAACTTCTCTTTTAATCTGATTGCCAGCTTTTCATAGCCTACGCTGCTATTTAAGTCTTGTATATATAAATATATTGATTGGCTTAAAAATAATGAAAAGATGAATAAAAATATTAATATATGCCTCTTCTCAAATCTAAATCTCATATCACCTTCCTCCCTATATTATTCTATTGTAACTAGACTGCCCTCAGATATAGGTTTGCTGCTTCTTACAATTATACGTTCACCACCCATTAGTCCCGAAAAAATACCTACATTGTTATTGTCAGAATCACCCTCTGTGACGCCATTTCTAACAACATAATACTCTTTTCCTAATGGTCCTTGCCTTTCTTCAAGAGTAAAAACAAATTTCCCCTTTTCATCTGTTCTTAAAGCCTGCCTAGGTACAAGGTATTTGTATGAGCCTATAGGCTTTTTCATATAAAACTCAACTATTTCTCCGCCCTTGAGGTTATCGTCTTCAAGTCCTACTGTCACTAGTTTTTTGCCCGTATTTTCAGCATCTTTTATAGATTTTATTTCCCCATTTAATGCACCGCTGTTTCCACTTTTCAAAAATACTTGAACACTATCTCCAGTCTCTAAGTATTGACTCTCCTCATTGTTTACTGTAACGATGGCTTCAAACCCTTTATCTGGGCTGTCTAAAATGTATAGTGGCTTTGAATTATTTGCGACCATTCCCTCTTTAAAGTTGATTTCTTTAATTGTTCCATAACTTGTGGCGATTACAGTACAGTTTTTAATCATCTTTTTAAGCTCTTCGATTTCTATCTCAGCACTTGATATATCAAGCTTCATAAGCTCTATTTCTCTTTCCCTATTTTCTTTTTCTTTGTCTGACTTCTCTAATTGTTTTTCTAAGTCATTATTAGCGTTTTCATACTTCAGTTTTGCTAGGTCAAGTTGTCTAATGGCGTTATCTAGTTCTTTTTTAGCGATAGCCCCTTCATTATATAATTGATCTTTTATTTTAACTTCTTCTTCTATTTTTGAAAGTTCAGTTTCTGCTTCTTTTATTTTTTGTTCATATGTGTATAGTACGTCTTCTACATTTCCTGCCATAGCCTTGTCGTATTGAAGTTTTAATCTTTTAAGGGCAATTTCTTTTTTTACTAGGTCAAGCTCTAAAGGCTCTTTATCTAAAACTAGTATAGTGTCTCCCGAGACCACCATATCACCCAAAGAAGCTTTTACTTCTTTAACCGTTGCCGAAAAATCAATATAATGCTCTATCCTTTTTACAGCATTTACTATACCATCTGTGGCTATTTCTACAATTAAACTTCCTGACTTTGCATCCATAGTGCTAACCTTTGGAAGGGTTAAATTGCGAATGCTTTTTGAAGTAAATGTGAGTATTATAATTGTTATAAGAAAAATTTGACCTGCTTTAAGTATTTTTTTCTTTCTCATATCGGTTTTTTTAGTATCTTCCACTATAATTAGCCCCCCTTATTTTTTAATTGTAGAATTAGATATGCCCTCGATTAGATAATTCTGTCCGTATAAGAATACCAAAAGAGCAGGTATCATATATATAACACTGGCCGCAAAGGCAATACCTAGTTCAGAATTATTTATTACAGAAAGATATATGGACAACGGGTGTTTATTTGTATCCTTTAAAAATATCAATGGCTGTTCAACCATATTCCAATTATCTATAAATGATAATATGGCTAGCGAAGCTACTCCTCCTTTTGACTGTGGAAGAATGACCTTAAAGAAAATCTGTGCCAATGAACATCCATCAACCATTGCTGCCTCAATATATTCATTTGGAATTGAAATCATAAACTGTCTCAAAAGAAAGACTCCAAATGCCCCGAAGATTCCGGGAAGTATTATGGACATGTAATTGTCTAAAATGCCTAGCTTGTCTAATACTAAATAGTTTGGTACGAGAGTAACCTGAAATGGCATCATCATAATTATAATATATATGAAAAAGAGCGTATCTCTTCCTTTAAACTTCATTTTAGCAAATACAAATGCAGCTGATGAAGATATTATTGTTTGAAATATTACTATAGGAAGTACTAGAAAAACCGAGTTCCAAAACATCCTTAAAAACTTTGATTTTCCTACTAAAACTTCATAGTACTGTTCAAACACAATACTATCTGGAATCAATTTAACGCTTCTAAATTTTTCTTTTTCTCTCTCTGTAGCTTCTCTTGTAAAGACTCCATGGCTTTCCATAATTTCAGGGTTTCCCATAAAGGAATTGGTAACTGTCACTATAAGAGGCAAAAGTATCAATAAAGCAAATGTAATTAAGAATATAGTAACTGCTAGTTTTTTGTTTTTCCTCATGCTTATCCCCCTAGCCTTCAATATATCTTTCTACTTTTTTTTGAATCTTGAATAATATAAATATGATTAAATATAATACGACAGCCATCAGGACAGCTGATGTGACCAGCTTGTGATAATCAAGTTTACTAAACATATTATTGAGATAATGTTGGAGCATATATATGCTTTCATGTGGGTAGCTGCCTGATAAAAGATATACTTCCTTAAATACCTTGAAAGAGCTGATTATAGATATGATTATTACGAAAAAAGTAGTAGGCATTAGATAAATTGATGTTATATTGAAAAATTTAGTTAGAGCTCCAGCTCCATCTATATCTGCAGCTTCATAGTATTCTTTAGGTATACCTTGAAGTCCTGCTAAAAATAATATCATGTTATATCCGAGGTTTTTCCATACATATATTATAATCACTACAAGCATAGCATGAGGTGAATTTAGCCAATCTGTAGCGTTTATATTAAGCATTGAAAAAATTTTGTTTACAAGCCCATGATAATCAAATATGTACTCAAAGAATAAAATAACTGAAGCCACTGGTACAACTAATGGAACTATAAAAGAAGTTCTTAGTGTGTGTTTGAAATGTATCTTTTGATTTAATAAGATTGCTAATATTAAAGATAATATTATAATCAATGGGACGCTGATTCCTGTAAATATGGCAGTATTGGACAGTGCTTTCCTATATATCCCATTATTGATTAAATCAATATAATTTTTGAATCCTACAAAACTTCCATTTACAGGCTTATCAAAGAAGGAATAAATTACCATCCATATAAATGGAATGATATAAAATACTGATATACCAATTACACTTGGAGCAATGAATAGTACAGCTATAAACTTATCTTTTATGCTGAACCTAGAAAGCATAGTACATTCCCCCTTTCTACTACAATTCACAGTTCACAATTGAAAAGCAAGATTCTTCGACTGCGCCTCAGATAAGCAGGGAACCAAAGCCATGTTTTTGGCTTTGTGTTCATCGCTTAGTTTCTTCACCTAATAACAAACTCTCTGTCATCCTAACAAGATCCCAGTCATCCTGAACGTAGTGAAGGATCTCTATAGATGTGCTTCATCCTATTCATTTAAATATATATCAGCCTTATTTTGCAGTCGTTCAGCTACTTCCTCTGCTGATTTTTCACCATTTAAGAATCGATCAACTTCTTCTTTTATTACATCATATAAAGGTTCTGACGTTTTAGGCTTGTTTAGATTGCCTATTACCCTGTTAAGTTTCTCTATATCTTCTTCATTTGCAAAATAGCTTTTATTTTTTTCCATGTACGATTTGTTTTTTTCTTGATACTCGAACATCCTATCAATTTGTTTTTGGCTTGCATTATTATTAATACGGAAAGTTCCTTGTATTATCCTCTCATCAAAAGTTTGAGCTTCCTCTGTTATTATAAATTTTATAAATTCCCATACCTCTTCTTTATGCTGAGAATTAGAATTTATAGCTAAAAAATCGCTATAGTATAACCTATTTCCTGTATACTCTCCCTTAGGTGCCGATACGGCAGTAAAGCCATCATAGAAAGACCCTAGGCCCTGTATATAGCCATACGAATGGGTTTGCCCTAGATATATTGCTATATTGCTTAAATCTTTTATTTCGCCATAGTTAGTTGCATTCATTATCTCATACCATAATAAATCTGGATGTAGTATATTGTCTTCTTTTATGGACCTCATTAGTTCTAAGGTTTCAATAAATTCTTTGCTATTAAACTTAGCCTCTTTTTTATTCCAGTTCAAGTAATAATCTATATCCTGTAATAGTATAAGTTCATATAAGGTCCAATCATCAATTTTAGGTAAAACATATATTTGTTCTAGACTATTTTCATTTAGTTTTTTTGAAAGGGCATATACATCCTTCCAATTTAGATTATTATCTAAATTTATTCCTTTTTCATCTAGTAGTTTTTCATTTAGTACAAAGGTATAAAATTGGTAGTAGTTTATAGGCATAGTATATAATTCATCCTTATACCTTGCATTGTCAATTATATGGGTGTTGTAATCTTTGATAATAAATTCACTATCCTTTTCTATGACCTCATCTAGGTTAACTAGTATACCTTTTTCTA
The DNA here is from genome assembly GCF_900107485.1 of Proteiniborus ethanoligenes. Classification (NCBI taxonomy): domain Bacteria; kingdom Bacillati; phylum Bacillota; class Clostridia; order Eubacteriales; genus Proteiniborus; species Proteiniborus ethanoligenes. The sequence goes on along the minus strand of NZ_FNQE01000013.1, from coordinate 60,839 downwards.
TATATGTTCTTATATAGTCCCATGGACGTAGATATAAGATATCTGGTCCCTTACCTGCCATTATCTCTGTATTTAGCTTATCACTATATTGATATTCATCAAGGTCAGGATATAAATTAACTGTAACCTTTATATCAGGATTAATTTCCTCAAATTTCCTTGCTGCCTTAGTAAATAGATTGTCATAGTCTCTAGTTAATTCAACAGTTATTTCTGTCTTTTCTTCTTCTGTTCCTGTATTTGCCATTGTTTCAGATTTTGATTCTATATATTTGATTAGCTTATAACTATCTTGACAATCTGCTAATAAATATATTTCTTCACTATTATCCACCATAAAATCAAGTATCATATCTATTTCTGATAATTCTCCAGTGTTTAAAATTCTACTTGTTAGATTTCCTTTTGAATCATATCTTGCTACCCATCCTGCATTTATTCCATACAGATTCTTAGTGTTTTTGTTATAGTAGATTTTATTTGGTCCATCTGTGTAGCTATACTCTTTGCTCCATATTGTTTTATAGTTGTTTGTGTCTATTTTGTCTAGAATATTATCATCTCTACCATACTTCAGTGCTAAAATATTGTCTTCCTCATCCATTTCTATGTCCCAATATGGTGTTGAATCTAATACTTTTTTTATATTTAAGTTACTGTCAAATACTTCTATGCTTCCGCCTAGCTTTAGAGCATATATGTTACCTTTACTATCTACTTTTATTTTTCTCGTAGTATCTTCTATTGACCTTGCTGTAGTATCATTTAATTGTCCTATTACATTATTTTCAGTAATAGAATCAGACTCATTATCATAAAAAAGAAGCTTTTTACTTATTGACGTTATTTCTCTATTCTCATTTAACTCTGGTTTATCTGCTAGTATGTACATATTATTGTTTTTATCAAAAGTGAAAACATTTGGTCTTCCACTAAAGTCAGTGTTTATCTCCTTTTTAACTGCTCCATTTTCATCTAAAACTATATACTTTCTACTATCCTTGCCAAGAATAAATAACACTGGCTGGTTATTAATATCTAAGCCCACGCTTAATATATTCTTCGCTTCTAATACATCATTTAAAATAATTTCTTTATATGTTGTGATATTCTTAGCTACGTCTGTGGTCCCTCTATCTTTAGTACACCCATAGAATACAAACATGAGTGAAAATGTTAGTAAAATAATTAATACTTTTTTGTATGACATTTTGTATCCTCCTTCTTACAATTTGTATAGTGCCAAATATAAAGATATCTTAAGAAAAATTATATCAACAAGTTTTTGCCAAATATGACCCAGATGTTTCCAAGTTGTTAAATATATTTCGGAAAAGCATCCGAAACAATCGGGTTAGGCATTTTCCGCAGTCTCGCTACACAAATCTGTTTACTCCCTACGGTCGTACAGATTTGGTGCTCGTTGCGTTTGACCTACCTACGATTCTTTCGGAAAGGCATCCGAAACAATCGGGTTAGGTCATAAAAAAAATAGATGGGGACTTGTAAATCCGCATCTATTTTAATTGGTAACTATGGGTAGCTTAATTGTAAAACTAATTATATCTCCATATAAATTATAATTTAATTTACCGTTATTTTTCTCAATTAATTCTCTACATATATAGAGTCCTAGTCCAGAGCTAGCTTGTTTTTGATTGCCATGATTATATTTAACAAATGGCTCAAATAGGGTATTTTTTATTCCCTCAGGTATAGGTAATGTTTTGTTTTCTAGTGTTATATATGCATAGTTATCTAAATATGATCTTATTTTTATTTGTCCATCTACACTATATTTTATAGCGTTATCAATAAGATTTAAAATAACTGCCCGGATTTCTTCTTCACTGCTAAGGATAATAATACTTTCATTTTCTAAATTAAGTTCTATCTTTCCTCTATTATATATTACTTCATATTCTTTAATTATTTTGCTCATCAGTTCATTTAAGTCAAAGTATTCGTAATGTTCCTTTTCTATTTCTTTACCTTTAGCTACAATTAACATGTTTTGAACCATTTTATTCATTCTATCAGCTTCTGTTATTATCCTTTCATATGCTCTATCCTTTGTTTTATCATCTATCTTACTCTGACTTAATAATTGTGCGTATCCTGTAATTGAAGTAATTGGAGTCTTCATCTCATGGGTTGCATAGTTGAAAAAATTCCTAGAGGCTTTCTCCAGTTTCTCGCTTTTAATTTTCTCCTGTTGCAAATATTCCATTTGTGTTGATATTTGATCCTGCATTTTATTGAAATGGTGAATGATTATAGCCACTTCGTCATTACTTTTTGCTTCTAATCTATTGGAGAATTCCCCTTCACCTATAAACCTTATTCCTTTTAACAATGTGTTTAGGGAGTTAGTTGACTTTTTTAGCCAAATAAAATTTACTAGTATCATTATTATAAACAAAATAAATTGAATAACTAATATTCTTGTCATCAAATATTTATTATTATTATATTGAGCTAAATAATCCTTTTGAAATACGAATATACCTATATATTTATCCTTTAAATATACTGGATATGAATAGGTAGCAAAATATCTTGTACCCTCATTGTGAATATATAGTAGTGATGATTTCTTATCACTATCTTCCATAATTTTTTCTGTGCTCTTTTTATCAATGATATCACCTGCAAACTGGATATAATCATCACTATCATACTTTATTGACAAATATATATCATATTGGAGATTTTCTTTATTCATAACTGACCATAAGTTACTTCTATTATATAAATTTATGTTTCCCTGTGGATTTATTACTTGTCTTTCAAGTCCATAATGTATTATTGACATAATTCTCCTCATGTCATTTAATATGGAAGTTTGCAAATTATCCTCAAATATCTTCCATATGGTAAGGTTTATTATTATTAGGATTATGAAACTGATTAAAATAATTCCAGTGGTTATCTTGCCTCTAATAGTATTTAACATTGTTCTACCTCATTACATAGCCTTTCCCAAATACAGTTTCTATAATGGTGGATGTTTCTAGCTTATCTCTAATTCTTCTAATATGAACGTCAACTGTTCTAGAGCCTCCGTAATAATCATATCCCCAGACACTATCTAAGAGCTCAGCTCTAGTAAATACTCTATTTCTGTTTTTTAATAGAAAGAAAAACAAGTCAGATTCTTGTCTCTTTAATTGAATTTCCTCGCCATTTTTAAATACTCGTTCACCAAGTAAATCTACTTTTATACTTCCCCCTAGTTCAATAAACTCTTCTGATAAAATTTGTTTTTCTTTTTCAATACTTCTAAATAATGCTTTTACTCTAGCTATTACTTCCTTAATTTCAAATGGTTTAATTATGTAATCATCTGCTCCTAGCTCTAATCCTATAATTTTATCAAAAATACTATCCCTAGCCGTAATCATAATAACTAAAAGGTCTTTAGATATTTTCTTACAGATTTCAAAACCATCTATATCAGGAAGCATTAAATCTAAAAGTACCAAATCTGGTTTAAATACTTCTATCCTTTCCAATGCTGTTTTTCCATCAAAAAAACTTTCTACCTCATATCCTTCATTTATTAAGGTTAATGTCAATATATCATTAATTGAGTATTCATCTTCAATTACTAATATCTTTTTGGTCATTTCTGTCCCCCCTATTTCTCTAGTTTGGTTTCAAGCTCCTATTTGGGCGAAATATATTAATTCTCTGGTAAATGACGCTTTTAGTAACAGGAATACCGTCAATCATTTTCTTTATTTCCTTAGTGGAAAATATCTCATTCTCGGCCACATTAACTATCACATTTATTTCTGGATAAATTTGTTGTGATTTTTCTTGAAGCTCTTCATTGTAAACTAGTACAAGTTCAGTATAATTATGATAGTAGATTCTTCTCTCAGTTATTTCAATATAGTCTCTAAATATATCAAAGCTTTCTGATATAAAGATTCCATGTCCTAAATATTCAATGTACAAGTTTTCATCAATAGATTTATTAAATAAATTAACATATCCATTAGTTTCAAAATTATAACTTGTAACAGCAGATGTCCCCATTAAATTCCAATCGTCTTTATTTCCTAATCTTACATCATGTAAAAGGATTAACTCATAACCATTTTTCATAATTCCCCTTACTCTACTTATATCTTCATCTGTTCCTAAATCAATATATTCTTCTAAAGTGTAATAATTATTTGTAAGTTGGATTTTATAAATCTTAAAATCTTTTTGATCTATCCATATCAATGATCCTAACTCAAAAACATAGCATATATCACCATATCTATTGTTATAATTTTTATAGAACATTTGTTGAGCTAAATCATATAAGAAAATATTTGCTATTTCCCCATTGGGGGATATTTCATTTATAACTAAGTATCTATTACTTCCAGACACATAGGATATTTCATATTGGTTTCCCTTTTCATCTTCTCTTAGTTCATTAATTATTTTAGATAATTTTGGTAGTGGAGTAGCTTTATTTCCCGCGATGTAATCGATGGTGTAAACTTGATCTTCCATAAATCCAACCTTGTTAGACCCTTGCTTGAAGTCTATGCTTTCCTTCAATGTTTCCGTTAATTTATTATTTATATCTAATTTATATAAATATCTTCTACCAATGGAGTCGTTGCCATGGCCTTTTTTTAGATATCCATATACTTCCCCCCTATGATAGAAGGCTGGGTAAAAATAATCAATTCTATCTATATCCAGATATACTTGTCCAAAAATAGAAGGATCTATAGGGGATTCCCTTTCTAATCCAACATCTTCTTCTACTATTATTCTTTTATAGCCTTGTTTTTCACAACTTAGTAGAAAAATTATACTAAAAATGAATACTAACAAAATTATTCGTTTTTTCATAGTTTAATCTCCAAATACTTATCTTAAAATTTATTTGTCAAAATTTTTGTTAATTTTTTAATCCTATTATTTATTTTAACAAAAAAGGCAGGATTTGTCCAAAACAAAACCCTTATATATTAATTAAGAAGATTATGCTTTTTAAAATTTATATAGCTTTTTTTGAGGATGGTCAAAATCACATGATGGACATTATGGAAATGGCTGGACAATTAGATAAAAGGGCTGATTATGAGAATATTGTGACTACAATATTTGCTGAAAATGCTATGAAAAATATAAAATAAATTAAGCCTCTGCAGACTGCAGAGGCTTAATTTAAGCAAATCAAAAAGACCAGTAAATATACAAATAATTATTTATTCAAATAAAGAGTTTTAGTTCTCCCAATCTTTTCTATTCTTTCTTCAGCCATTCTATCAGCTGCTTTACTGGTTGATATATTATCTCTCTTAGATATTTCTATTACTTTCTTCACAACATTATAAATATTAGCAGCTCTATTCATAGCTCTTTCTCTATTGTATCCTTGTAATTCTTCATATACATTAATTACACCGCCAGCATTAATTACGTAGTCAGGAATGTAAAGGATGCCTTTTTCTTTTAGCATATCCCCATGTTTTTCTTCAGCTAATTGATTATTTGCAGCACCTGCAACTATTTTACATTTAAGTTGATCAACTGTGAAATCGTTTATTACTGCACCCATTGCACATGGAGCATAAATATCACATTGGATTTTATGAATTTCATCTGGAGCAACTGCTGTAGCACCAAAATCATTTACTACTCTTTCAATATTAGCTTTTTTAATATCTGTAACATATAGTATTGCCCCGGATTCATGTAGATGCTTACATACATGATATCCCACTGAACCTACTCCTTGAACTGCAACTACCTTTCCTGTTAAATCATCGCTCCCGAAAACTTCATTAGCAGCTGCTAATATTCCTCTAAATACTCCAAACGCTGTTACTGGAGATGGATTCCCGCTTTTACCTTCTAGGCCTACAACATAATCAGTTTCATCATTTATGTATGCCACGTCTTGAGTTCCAATATTCATATCTTCTGCAGTAATGTATCTGCCAGCTAAGCCTTCTACGTATCTTCCAAATGTTCTTAGTAACTCTTCACTTTTTAGCTTTTCTGGGTCTCCTATAATTACTGCCTTTCCTCCCCCTAGGTTTAAACCCGCTGCTGCACTCTTATAAGTCATACCTCTTGCTAATCTTAGAACATCTATGATTGCGTCCTCTTCGCTTTCATAGTTCCAAAATCTTGTTCCCCCTAAAGCAGGTCCCAAAGTAGTGTCATGAATTCCTATAATCGCTTTTAATCCAGTATTACGATCTTGACAAAAAACTAACTGTTCATAATCATATTTTTCTAAGTAATCAAATATTTTCATAATGCTTCCCCCTATATTTATATTTTTTATAATGCTTTGTGTAAAAAATATAATCTGTCCTTTTAAATTATAAACCTAAATGATAACGTTTTCAACAATTGTTAATAACTATTAATTTTCCTTAATAAAGCTGAAAAAAATAGCCCAAATTTATTATTATTCTTTAAGGCTTTTCAGATAATCTAACAGCTCCGACTTTTGAACTCTATTTACTCCACTATGTTCTATGTCATATGAGGGATCTATTTTTTCACCATATTCTCTCTCCATGATTTCTATAACCCTTGGCTTACAAAATTCACCTTGGCACCATCCCATAGTTGCCCTAGTCCTTCTCTTTACACCATCTACAGTCTTGACTTTTATTTCCCTATGTAATGCATCTACAATTTCCTCTTCTAATACCTGTTCACACCTGCATACTATCCTTCCTTTAGAGCCTAAAGGAAGCTCTATTAAATCCTTTATTTCCTTAATTGGTCTTAGGGGCTTTTTAGTTATAATTGGTTTTCTATATGGATCAAAATTTGGATTAATTTCTAGTTTTAGTCCTCCATCAGCTAGAATTCCTATAACCATTTTTGCAATAGCTGGTGATGATGTTAAGCCTGGAGATTGTATGCCCGCCACATTAATAAAGCCTTTAACTCTTGTTTCTTCGATAATGAAATCATCTGTTGAGCTTCTAGCCCTGATCCCAGTAAAGCTTCTTATAAATTGTCTAGGATCTATTTTGTTATATAAAGCTTTAGTTTGATTATATATTTTCGCTATTCTTTCCAAATGTGTTGATGTATCTTCCTTATCAGTATTATCATTTGCATCTGGTCCGATTAAAAGATTTCCATAATAGGTAGATGCAACTAAAACACCCTTACCAAGCTTAGTTGGAAGTTGGAAAACAACTGTATTGATTGGCTCACCAGTACCTCTTGTAAATAAGATATATTCTCCGCTTCTTGGAAGTATTTCAAAATCATCTATTCCTACCATTTTAGAAATCTTATCTGAATATAATCCTGCAGCATTGACTACATATTTACCATAATATTCTCCTACATTTGTTATTACTCTGAACCCATTTTCTACCCTTTTTACATCTATAACCTCTTTTTCGAGCTCTAATGTAGCGCCATTTTTTATTGCATTTTCTGCCATAGCTATAGCCATTTCATATGGAGAACAAATCCCTGCACCTTTACAGTATAATGCCCATTTAACATCATGAGTTAATATTGGTTCTATTTTCCTTGTTTCATCTGGACCAATAATACTTAAATCAGAGAGTCCATTTTTAATTCCATTTTCCATTAACCTTTCCAGCGGCTCTTTGTCATCTTCCTTAGTAATTACTAAGGAGCCCCTTTCTTCAAATCCAAAATTCAACTCCTCGTTTAGTTTCTTAAATTGTAATCTTCCTTCATAGCAGAGTCTTCCCTTTAATGTTGTACTTTTTTCTGCATAGCCCCCATGTACAATTGCACTATTAGCCTTTGTGGCTCCCATAGATACATCCATGTTTTTTTCAAGAATCAATACCTTAACCTTATACCTAGACAGCTCTCTACCTATACTAGTTCCTATTATGCCTGCCCCAATTATAATGACATCATACACTTTATCCCCTCCTCATAAATTCTTTGCTAAAGTATATTATAAATAGAAAGAATTAGAATAAATACATCAATATGTTTGAAAACATAAAAATATTAATTTCTAAGCTATTTTAGAATGAACATGAATTGTAGTCAAGTAAATATTATTTTGTTAAAATATTTTTAGGGGGTGCAGTATGTATAATAAAAAAATTAGAGAATACGGTATTATCATTGGTTCTATTCCTGTAGGTAATAAAAATTCTATTACCGATGTTCCTGGAGTAAAGATAGGACATTATACTTTAGATAATGGCGCCATAAAAACAGGTGTAACAGCAATTATGCCTCATAGCGGTAATCTGTTTAAAGATAAGCTAGTAGCTGCTTGCCATGTAATAAATGGCTTTGGAAAATCTACTGGTCTTATACAAATTGAAGAGTTAGGTACAATAGAAACCCCAATAATACTTACGAATACTTTAAGCGTAGGCACTGGATATGAGGCCATAGTCAGGTATATGTTAGAATCCAACGAAGATATTGGAGTATCAACTAGTACAGTTAATCCAATTGTTTGTGAATGTAATGATGGTGAACTAAATGATATTAGAGGTCTACATATAAAGCCTTCATATATATTTGAAGCATTAAATGATTGCAATGAAGATTTTCTCGAAGGAAATGTAGGAGCCGGTACTGGTATGATATGCTATGGCTTAAAGGGAGGGATTGGCTCTTCCTCCAGAGTAATAGAGCTAGATGATAAAAAATATATTATTGGTGTATTAGTGTTATCTAACTTTGGCTCCTTAGAGGATTTTACTCTCAACAAGGAGCATATTGGCCCAAAGATAAAAAAATTAATAGATAAATGCGAAGAGTCTGAGGACAAGGGTTCAATTATATGTATCTTAGCCACAGACTTGCCTTTATCCTCCAGGCAAATAAAAAGAGTTATAAAAAGAATGCATCCAGGCATATCTAGAACTGGTAGCTATACAGGCAGTAGTAGTGGTGAAGTATGTATAGGCTTTTCAACTGCAAATATAATCAGTCATTATGAGACTGAGAGCATAATAAATATAAGTGTTATAAACGAAAATAAAATCAATAAGGTTTTTAGAGCCACTGTAGAAGCTACAGAAGAAGCTATCATAAATTCTTTAATTTGCTCTAACACTACGGTTGGTAGAGATAATAAGAAGGTCTATTCCCTTGTGGATTTTATTGATATTGTTAAAAAACAATGAGTATTAGATTAGGTATTATCATATCAGTAACCCAATAAATCATATTCACATCAAGCTCCTTATTAGCTTTTACTATTTTAGTATATCATCATAAGCTTTATCGATAAAGAAGTTTTATGCAAAAGGAGGATATTGCTTTGTTTAGAGCAATATCCTCCTTCCTATGCCTTAATATAATTTTAATATAGTTTCAAGTCATGATACATATAAAGAGAAATACTAAGCTGCTGATTTTTCAGCTTCCTCTTCTTTGTCATGAGGTAATATTATATTTAAAATAATACCTACAATCGCGGCTAGAGCCATTCCTACAAGTTTAATTTCTACAAGTCCTATTTTTATAGGAATTACAGCTCCACCTAGACCAAATACTAATATAACTGCAGCTATTATCATGTTTCTAGTTACTGAGAAGTTCACTCTATTATCTACAAGTGTTCTAGCTCCTATGGAAGCTATCATACCAAATAATACTATTACCGCCCCACCAATTACAGGCTTTGGTATAGTACTTGTAAATGCATTTAGCTTAGGAATAAGCCCTATCATTATAGTCATTACAGCAGCTATTCTCATAACCTTTGGATCCCATACCTGAGTAAGAGCAACAACACCAGTGTTTTGAGAATAAGTTGTGTTAGCTGGTCCACCAATTAAAGCAGCAAATGATGTAGCTACACCGTCTCCCATAAGAGTCCTGCTTAATCCAGGATCTTTAGCAAGATCTCTTTTAACTACTCCACTCATTGCCAAAACGTCACCTATATGTTCTACTATTGTAGTTAGTGCTATAGGTGCTACAATCATTATTGCTCCTATATTGAATTTAGGTAGCGAGAAGTTTGGAACTCCTATCCAAGCTGCTTGAACAATAGGTGTATAATCTATTCTGCCCAATACAGCGGCTAATATATAGCCTACTCCTAGTCCAATGATAACTGGTACTATTTTAAAGAATCCTTTTGCAAACATTGCAACTCCAATAATGGTAGCTAGTGTTACCATAGATAAAAGCCAATCCTGCGATGCCATATTTATAGCATTAGGTGCAAGAGTCATACTAATAACAATAATTATTGGTCCTGTTACGATAGGCGGGAAAAATCTTACTATTTTTTCAACACCAAAAACAGATATTAACCATGCAAATATAAGATATATTATACCTGCAACAATAATACCACCACGTGCATATTCAAGACCATATAACTCTCCTGCCATTATTACAGGTGCAATAAATGAGAAAGACGATCCTAGATAAGCAGGAACCTTGCCTTGGGTAATAAAGTGAAATAGTAATGTTCCTATTCCTGATGTAATTAGAGCTACTCCTACATCAAGTCCAGTTAGTATGGGAACTAATACTGTTGAAGCAAATAATGTGAATACGTGCTGTAGCCCAAGAGCTATTCCTCTTCCAGGTCCCAAAACACTAATGTCAGTAATTGGATATTGAACTTGTTTCTTCTGTTTACTCATGTTTTCCTCCTTTTAGTTTGGCATTAGTAATTTAATTATAATTCCTTTTAATATTGAAAACGATTGCTTAGTGTTCACCTCCTCTTTTCTATGCTTTGATTCTAGTTGGGTGATAATGTCTCCTTTTACAGCTAATCCCCAACATGTATCTGCTCTTAATTGTACCCTATCTCTACTAAGCTTTTATTACAAAAATTTTCATCTTTCTGGGATTAATTTGTTGATAGTTAACGAAGGGTATTTGTGTGCCGTTAACTTACAATATACATACCCTAATTATTCTAGAAAACACAGCATAAGATAAATAAAGCATAGGTAGTTTTATGAACACCTATGCTCAAATTAATAATATAGTATTTGTGTTAATTACATTCATTTAAAAAGCAAGAAACCGAATAACCTTCTTCAATTTCTGCTAATAAAGGCTCTTTTTCCTTACAAATATCCATTGCTTTATGACATCTAGGATGAAAAGCACAACCCTTAGGTCTATTAATTGGACTTGGTATCTCCCCTTTAAGTATAACCCTGTCTCTTTTATACTCCAGATCTGGCTCCAAAAATGCCGATATTAATGCCTGTGTATATGGATGTCTAGGATTGTTGTATATTTGCTCAACATCACCTATCTCTACTATTTTCCCTAAATACATAACTCCTACCCTACTTGAAACATGTCTCACTACATTTAGCCCATGTGCTATGAATAAATATGTTAAGCTATATTCTTTTTGCAAATCACCCATTAAGTTTAATATTTGAGATTGAATAGATACATCTAATGATGAAACCGGCTCATCACATAATATGAATTTAGGCCTTGTTGATAATGCTTTGGCTATGCCAATCCTTTGTTTTTGACCTCCGCTAAACTCATGAGGGAATTTTTTTGCTGCTAAGCTCGACAGTCCAACTAGCTGGAGTAGCCTATTTACTTCTTTTGATATTTCCATTCTTGGAACTATTTTATGAATTAGCAAGGGTTCAGACAATATATCTTCTATGGTCATTTTAGGATCTAAAGCACAGGAGGAGTTTTGAAATATTATCTGTAAATCCTTCCTTAGCTTTCTAAATTCTTTTTCCCTATAATTTTGAATGTTAACACCATTTAATAATACTTCACCTGAAGTTGCTGGTAGTAGCCTAAGAATAAGATTTCCTGTAGTACTTTTGCCACATCCTGATTCTCCTACAAGTCCGAAGGTCTCTCCCTTATGGATTTTAAAAGATACTCCATCTACTGCTTTTATAGTCTTAGGCTTGTCAGTTATAATACCTAGATTTACAGGAAAGTGTTTAGTTAAATTTCTTACTTCTATCAAGGGTGTTTTCCCTTCCATTTATTTCACCCCCTGAGTGTATAAAAAGCACCTTACGAAATGGTTTTCTTCTATTTCTAATAATTCTGGCGTATTTTCTTTACATATTTGAGTTTTTTTCTCACATCTATCATAAAACTCACAGCCTGCTGCCAGGAAAGACATATCTGGAACTGCCCCCTCTATGGTGTAAAGCTTCTCCTTCGTTTTATTCATTCTTGGTATACATTTCATCAAGCCTATTGTATACGGATGTGATGGGTTGCTATATAAAGCATTTGTTGAAGCTATCTCCATGATTTTACCACCATACATTACAATTATTTTATCTGCCATCTCTGTAACTACACCTAAATCATGAGTTATCAATAACACTGATGTGCCAATTTCATCCTTTAATCTTTTGATTAAATCAAGTATTTCCGCCTGTATAGTTACATCTAAAGCAGTAGTAGGTTCATCTGCTATTAATAGCTTGGGATTGCATATCAGAGCCATAGCTATCATTATTCTTTGTCTCATGCCTCCACTAAGCTTATGAGGATAAGAATCATATATGGATTCTGGATCTGCCATTTCTACTTTTCTAAGCATTTCTATGGCCATTTTTTTTGCTTCTTCTCCTTTTGCTTTTTTATGTATAGTCAAACATTCCTTTATTTGATATCCAACTGTAAGTGAAGGATTAAGTGAATTCATAGGCTCTTGATATACCATAGCTAGTTTATTTCCTCTTATGCTTCTCATTTCTTTTTCTTTTTTCTTTAATAAATCCTCACCTTGAAATTCTATAATTCCAGATTCTATAATACCTGGTGGTTGAGGAACTAATCCCATAATAGATAAGGCTGTAACACTTTTACCACTTCCTGACTCACCTATTAATGCTACTACTTCTTTCTCATCTATAGTAAAGCTTACTCCACTTACTGCATAAATAGTTTTATCTTCAAGCTTAAAATAAGTCCTTAAATCCTTAACCTCTAATAACCTCATTTGCACCCTCCTCCATTCAGCTTATAGAGTCTATTTAAGCCATATCTTCCCATAAACCATATCTATAATACTATCTAAAAGATATTGAATATGTGCAGTCAATCTATCAGTATCTATTTCTTCTACGTTTGATTGAACCATACCATAATGCAAGCCTCTTTCCTTTTCCTTAATACCTTGCAATACAATACCTACCATGTCCTTATCTGATAATACCAGCAAATTTCTTTCGCTAATTTGATTATCTCCTATGATAAAATAATCCTTTGAGGAATTTCTTCTAAGCCATTTATGAAAATCCTGTTCTAGTCCAATATTTGAATTTACAATTGTATTATAATAAAGACTGTCCTCCGTTCTACCCCATTTGTTAATTCCCATAAACCTTAAAAGAATTAATAGTGGTTGTTCATCAAGTATGCCTTGTTTTTCAATATCTAAGAAGCCTTCAATAGTTATTTTAGATCCATCTATAAACATGAAAATAATTGACCTTTCAGGGGTTTGCTTAATATTTCCTAAATTCTTGGCTATTTCCAAACTACCTGCTATAGATGTACCATTTTCGTAAAGTCCTTTGTATTTAGTAAAATCTTCTACACCAGTGGTTGCCCCTAAATCGTGAAAGCCTAAATAATCATAGGTAGTAGCTATTATAATAGGATTTTCTTGATTTTTTCCTTGTATAATACCACCAATGTTTTTACCTACAAGTCCTTCTTGATTGTCTATAAAACTATTTATTAATACCTTACTCCCCTCCAGCTTCCACAGCTTCATAGCAGCAATCTTCCCTACATTAATCTTAATAGGAGGCGCAGTTTCATTATAAGCCTGTACATTGTCTAATACTCTAGTTAATCCCTTCTCATCTAAATCATTTCTCTTTTGAATAAATGTTGAGTACTTAATATCTGGAACTATAACTCCCTTTATATGCTTGTGTTCCTTTCTTTCATTAACTAATTTGTCATAAATAGCATTTTGACTTCCATTAGGATTTAACAAAAGAATATAGTTTTTTGATGGAGTGTATTCCTTTGAGAGATAAGTATCTACCGTAATAATTTCTCCCTCTAATCTATCTATTGAATTAGAATACCAGCTTTCTAAGTAATAATCTACCTTGTATTTTAAATCATCTATTATCTCGTCTTTTTCATTTAATATAGTGAATTTAGAATCATTAATAATATTTATAGTTGGATTTATTGTAAATTCACTAATATAATCTCCATTAAATAAAGGCTTAATATTGTAGCTCTTTAGTTTATCTATGATATAATTCCCAAATTCTTCATGGCCTATGGAACCAATTAGTCTACCCTGGTATATATCATTATCAACTTCCATAACATGGCCCATTACCCCATTATCCAATATTAGCAATGCATTTAACACTGGAACAACTATCAATAATACTATTACAACAATTGTCAATGTTTTTACTATAACATTTTTTCGTTTTTCTTTAAAATGCATTAATTCACTTATGTAGGTTAAGGGTGATAAATGGAACCAAAATTTATTCACATATGAAATAAATCTTGAATTTCTCTTATTAAGCTCAAAATTTAATCCTTCACCTAATAGATTAAATCCAATTATACTAACTGAAAAAACTAATAAGGGAAAGGCAGAAATCCAAAACATATTTCCTGTTACAGATCTTTTAGTTGATGCAAGCATAGCACCCCATTCTGGGAAATAATTAAAATTTGACCTGCTTATGCTACCTACAGTTTTTACAACGAATACTTGCTTATTACCAACAAATACTTCAAATATCCCTAACTGGGCAAGTAATAATAGTACTAATGCAATTTCAAGAAATAAATAAATAATCATTGAAGGCATAATATGCACAGAAACATTTTGTGTTGCAATGGCAAACTTACTTTTTCCTGCTGCAATAGCACCTTGAATAAAGTCTTGATTTAATATATCCTTTATTTTGTCTTCAATAGTACTAGCCAATCTCCCCCAGCCTACAATAGTAAAAACTATTATAAAAGCTATAATAGAAGGTATTAGCTCTAGATTTTTTATTGCATCTATTTTTAAAATCATTATACATATTAACAAGCTAGGTACTGCACTAAAGGTAGAAGAAAATATAGTTATTAGGCGTTTAGAAATCCCTTCTCCAAAAGCAGCAAAGAAAGCAATAGGTGTAGCAATTAAAAATCTCAAAAATGTAGCTATAAAAACAATCATAAACGTGTTTTTTGCTCCCGCCATTATTACACTGAGAACATCTCTACCCCCATTATCAGTTCCAAAAATATGATTTTTATCTGGTGGAAATGGTGCTCTTCTAAAAACTTTTTCACCTTTATCATTCATAAACCATCCCGAGGTTTCACCATAGCTAGCGTCATAAGGCGCAAAATACTCACCGAAGAAAATTAAAACTAATACACCTAAAACTATTATAAGTCCTACTATTAGTGGAATATTAATCTTTCTCATATGACAGCCCTCCCTCTTTTGGGATCTAAAACAAATTTCAGAAGCTTAAATAGGGAATAAAAGGATAAATATATTGCACATAGCACTAAAGCCAAGCCAGTTACTGCATCTGGTTGACCCTTATCATAAAAATCAATCATCATATATGTCAGGCCTTTATACTCAAATAAATATTCAACAATTGCAAGATCTGAAATAATTATAGTCAAAACTGCAGGAAGTGAGCCTGCTACTTCTACAATAGCATTTCTAAAAACATGTACCCACATTACTCTAAGCCTTGAACTCCCCTTACTTATTGCTGTTCTAACATATTCATTTTCATAAGCCTTGTCCATGGCAACTGCAATTAGCCTAGCAATATACATGGTTGGAAGAATAGAAAGAACTATCATAGGTAATACCATATGCTTCAATTTTTCATATCCTACAACATCTATATTGAATCCATATTTATTTCTAAGCCATATGCCTAAGAATTGAAATAAAGGAGCTAAGAAAATAACTGGAATTGATAGTCCAATTACTGTAGTAAATAATTTAAAGGTTGAGTTGTTTTTTTTATGTTTTTTACTATCAAATACGCCTTTAAGGATTCCTAAGACTAAAGCTAAGCCTAAAGAACTAACTAATAGCTTCATAGATCTAAAAAATCCTGTTTTTAAGATTTCATTTATTGGCTCTAGGTTCTCTCGATAAGATACGCGATTGCCCATAGAATCTACTTTTCTAACTATCTTATATGTCCAGCCAAGATCACCTTTCAATAGCAGTTTATAATAGCTAATAACATCATCCTTTAAGGTTTCAAAGGAAGTGCTCGTAGTTATGGTAGTGCTTCCACCATATCTTCTTAAGAATATTTCCCTTTGAATATCACTTAAGGAACTAATATCTATGTCTATCTGTCTAGGCTTAGATAGTTTAGTTATAGCTATAACTAGGGTCAAAATAATAAATGCAATCAAAAGCCATGAAATAGATTTAATTAGCAATTTAATTATCCTTTTCAAACATATCCCCCCCAAGAATTGTAAAGCTAGGTATAGGCTTTATCATTTTAGCTTATTTTCTTTGTATCTTGCTAAATTTTCAGCATCCTCTATCTCAAGATCTTTATCACCTGCTAAGGACTCTAAATGATGAGTAAACTCGTGTAATAGTGTACCTTTTAATTTTTCTCGCAAAGCTATAAGAGATGTACCGCTATAAATTTTCTTAAAAGAACCATAATATATTGTTATACGTCTTCCAGTTATACCATGAGAATACTCTCCCATGATGTAAAGTATATCTGTTGCTCTGCTTTCTGGGTGCATTTTATATTCTGGTAGGAGAATAATTCCTTCATTTAATTTTTCAAATAATTCTTGAGGCAACTCCTCAGCTATTTCATCAAGTATTGCGTGAACCTCTTCTATGGTTGGAAAACTATTCATATGTAACATCCTTTCTTATCAGATTTTATTTAAAATACTAGAAACTAATTTCTTTCTCTTATAACAGTCAGCCTTCATATCTAAAGCATCTTGTAATATGAGCATTAACTAATCCAGTTGCCTGAGTATAGTATATAAAAAAATTTAAATAATCTATTCTACAACATACATGCATATTCCTCTAAATTTGGTTTCACTATAATTTATAGCAAAAAAATAGACCCTGCATTGAACTTCTACAGGGCCCTAAATATTACTCTTATTTTAATTTTTCAAATCTTTCAGCTACCTTTTTCCAATCTAGTACATTCCACCAAGAATCAATATAGTCTCCTCTTCTGTTCATATATTTTAGATAATATGCGTGCTCCCATACATCTATACCAAGGATTGGTTTTTTGCCATTTGAAATTGGGTTATCTTGGTTTGGAGTAGCTTCAATAGCCAGCTTCCCATCAGTATCTATGACTAACCAAGCCCAGCCACTTCCAAACTGTCCTAAGGCTGCTTTTTTAAATTCTTCTTTAAATTTATTGAATCCACCTAAATCTTCATCAATTTTTGAAGCTAACTCTCCTTCTGGGCTTCCGCCACCTTCAGATGACATTATATCCCAAAACAGTGTATGATTATAATGTCCTCCACCATTGTTTCTTACAGCTTTTCTAATGCTTTCTGGTAAGCCTTCTAGACCTTTTAATATGTCTTCAATATCCATATCAGCAAACTTCTCATGTCCCTCTAAGGCTTTGTTCAAGTTATCTACATAGGCTTGATGATGCTTAGAATAATGTGTTTCCATGGTTAATTTATCTATATGCGGCTCTAATGCATCAAAGGAATAATTTAATTTAGGTAATACAAATTTCATAATATCTCTCCTCTACTTTATATATGTTAATTTGTTTATTTGCAATGTATTATATATATATCCACTTTTCCAAATGATAAACATTATCATTTGGAAAAACTAAAAAAATCTATTGCTATAGATTTTCTTAAGCAATAGATTTTTTTGATATAATCTTTTACACTATCTTGGTATAAATCCAACCTTCTTATATACCTTTCTTAAAGTCTTATTAGCTACATATTCTGCTTTTCTTGCTCCCTCTGTATATATTGTTTGTAAATAGTCTTTGTTATTCATAAGGTCAGAATATTTCTTTCTAATTGGTCTTAGTCCTTCAACTACTATTTCAGCTAAATCTCCTTTAAACTTGCCATAGCCTTGATTTTCATACTTGTTTTCAATATCAGCTATGCTTTCTCCTGAAAACTTAGAATATATTGTAATTAGATTTTTTATTCCTGGCTGCTCATCCGAATATTTAACTATGCCTATAGAATCCGTAACTGCTCTTTTTATTTTCCTTGCTGTTACATCTGCATCCTCAATTATTAATATATAATCATTTTCGTCATCACCTGATTTTGACATTTTGCTTAAAGGATCTTGTAGACCCATTATTCTGTTTCCAAACTTCGACATGTAAACATCAGGAATCTTAAAGGTTTCGCTGTATCTATTATTGAACCTAATAGCTAAATCTCTAGCGAGCTCTAAATGCTGCTTTTGATCTTCTCCTACTGGTACTAGGTCAGCTCCATATAATAATATATCAGCCGCCATTAAAACAGGATAAGTAAACAATCCCGCATTTAGATTTTCTTCACCTTTTTGTGACTTTTCTTTATATTGGGTCATTCTACCTAATTGCCCCATATATGAAATACAGTTTAGCACCCAAGATAGCTCAGCATGTGCACTTACATGAGATTGAAAAAACAATGTGTTTTTTTCAGGCTCTATACCTGTTGCTATATATTGAGCTAATATTTCTAATGAGCGTCTTCTTAAATCTTTAGGCTCTTGAGGTACAGTAATAGCATGTAGGTCTACTATACAATAATAACAATCATAGTCATCCTGAAGCTCTACCCAGTTTTTTAGTGCTCCCAAGTAATTGCCTAAGGTAGGTTCTCCTGTAGGCTTAACTCCACTAAATATTACCTTCTTTTCACTCATACTTATTACCTCCTATTATTTTAAATAGTCTATTTTTATACATATTATAAATAAAAAATAAAAGCCTCTCATCTCAATAAGAGACGAAAGGCTGATTCCGCGGTACCACTCTAGTTAGTCAAATGACTCCCTCTATCTATAACGGTAGATTCCCGTTAAGCTTTACTGCTATTTCAAGCTTAAACTCATGAGTCCATTCAACAAATATCTAAGCTTCAGGCTTGCACCATCCCTGAATCGCTTTGGCTAGAAAAAATGTCTACTACTCTCATTCATTGATTTAAATATGTTATTATAACTATTATATATAATTATATATAAATGTAAACACTTTTATTATTTTTTATATTATTATCCTATATTTGGGTATTGTTTTTAAATCAATTTTATTATAGATAATTATTATTGTTATATTGTCACGATTAATAGTATAATATTTTTATAGGCGTAGAAAGGGGGATTTACATCTATGAGTAAAATTAAAATATTTGCTGATAGCACTTCCGATTTAAGCAAGAATCTTATAGAAAACAATCAAATTTCTATAGTTCCTCTTTATGTAGGGTTTGATGACGAGTCCTATAAGGATGGAGTCCAGATAACAACCAAAGATCTATATACTAAGGTAGCTGAATACGATAAGCTTCCTAAAACCTCTGCCCCATCACCCTTAGACTTTGTTAATGCTTTTAAACCATTTGTTGAAGAAGGAAGAGATATACTTTATATAGGTATTTCATCAAAGCTATCATCTACACTACAAAATGCAAAGATCGCTGCAAGCGAGTTTCCTAATGCAAAAATAGAAATAGTAGACTCCTTTAACTTGTCTACTGGCATAGGATTACTTGTAATGAAAGCTGTAGATTTTGCCAATGAAGGTATGGGTGTAGAAGATATTGCAGCCAAATTAAGAGAATTGGCTCCTAATGTGGAAACTGCCTTTGTACCAGATACTTTAGATTACCTCTATAAGGGTGGACGATGTTCTGCTACTCAAGCATTAATGGGAAGTGTTTTGAAAATTAGGCCTATAATTAAAGTAGTAGATGGTGGTATGATTGTAGGACAGAAAGCAAGGGGAAAAAGAGAAAAGATTCTTGAAACTATGCTAGAAAATGCTCTAAAAGACAAGGATAGCATGGATAAGAAAAGAGTATTTGTAACTCATACTGAAGGCCTTGAAGATGCTAACTTTTTAAAGGAACAGCTTGAAAAGGAATTAGATGTAGAAGAAGTCATCATTACTGACGCAGGCTGTGTCATCTCTAGCCATTGCGGTCCTAATACCGTTGGAATATTATACATATTAAATGAAAAGATATAAAACCAAAACAGATACTCTCTATTAAACTTAATGGAGTTACAGATATTTTAATTCCTCATGTAACTCCATTTTGCATTGTTTGACCTATATTAAATAATTACATCTATTATTAACCCTTAAATTTTTTCCTGCTACCAGGCTTTACATAAGGTATTCCTTTTTTACAAAGTGGACACTGGTCACTTTCATAGCTGTCTATATCTAATTCTACAGCACTATATACAGGATACCTTAATTTCCCTTTACTTCTATCAGCTATACAAGCTATACCAACTACTTCTCCTCCCATATTTTCAACTAATTCTATAGCTTCTAAAGCAGATTTTCCAGTGGTTATTACATCTTCAGATATTAAAACCTTTTCTCCTTTCTTTATCTCAAATCCTCTTCTTAAAACTACAGTATCATTTTCCTTTTCTCGTTCTGTAAATATTGCTTTTTTGCCTAATTGTCTTCCTAGTTCATAAGCCACTATTACTCCACCCATAGCAGGACCTAAAACTATGTCTATTTCTAAATCAGTCAATTGATTAGCAACTTTGCTTAATATTTTTTCTGATTCCTCTGGATATTGAAGAACCTTAGCACACTGAATATATTTATTGCTGTGCTTACCTGATGATAATAAAAAGTGTCCCTCTAATAAAGCTTCAGTTTTTCTAAGTATATCTAAAACCACAACCCTACCTCCTTGCTATTCCTTTTATTTCATTTATTGATTTGATTCCCTCTGCTTTTAAAAAAGCTTCTATTCCTTGAATAATGTCTAAGGATATATCAGGCTTAATAAAATTTGCAGTACCTACTTGAACAGCAGCTGCACCTGCCATTATAAATTCTATAGCATCTTTCCAATCCATTATTCCACCAATCCCAATTACAGGAACCTCTACTGCATTTGATACTTCATAAACCATTCTTAGTGCTATAGGTTTTATAGCTGGACCAGATAATCCAGCAAACACATTATCAAATACTGGTTTTTTGTTGTATATATCTATAGCCATGGCCTTAAAAGTATTTACTAATGATATTGCCCCTGCTCCTGCTTCACAGCATTTTATGGCCATGTCTACAATATCTTCTGCATTTGGGGAAAGTTTTACAATAATAGGCTTTTTAGAAAGTTTACATACTTCTAACACAACTTTATATGCAACACTAGATTTTATACCAAAAGCCATTCCCCCTGCTTTTACATTAGGACAAGATATATTTAGCTCTATAAAATCTACATTAGTTTCATTTAGTTTATATATCCCTTCAATGTATTCTTCTATACTTCCTCCGCCAAGATTAGCAATAATACCTGTATCAAGCTCATTCATAAAAGGTAGTTCATTAGATATAAAATTATCTATGCCTGGATTTTGAAGCCCTATACTATTTATTAAACCGCCAGTTGTTTCATAAAGCCTAATACCTTTATTGCCTTCTTTTTTATGTATTGTTAAGCCCTTAGTACATATACCACCTAGCTTAGAGACATCAAAAAATCCGGAATATTCCTTCCCAAATCCAAAAGTACCAGATGCTGCTATAACAGGATTCTTTAATTCCACATCACATATGTTCACACTAAGCATAGTTCATCACTTCCTCACCGCTAAAAACTGGTCCATCTTTACACACTGTTTTCATTCCATTGCTTGTACTACATGTACAGCCTAAGCATGCTCCTATTCCACAGGCCATGTAATTTTCCTTAGAAATATATATTTTTTTATTGTTATCTAAACAAGTCTTCACAACCTTATCCATCATAATGTTAGGACCACAA
The DNA here is from genome assembly GCF_900107485.1 of Proteiniborus ethanoligenes. Taxonomy (NCBI): domain Bacteria; kingdom Bacillati; phylum Bacillota; class Clostridia; order Eubacteriales; genus Proteiniborus; species Proteiniborus ethanoligenes. The sequence goes on along the minus strand of NZ_FNQE01000013.1, from coordinate 38,867 downwards.
CAAAGTATAATATCATAATTAATTGAATCAAATATTTCTGTAATAAATCCTTTATAACCATAGCTTCCTGTATCTGTAGATATATATACTCTATTTGCTATTTTATTAATATCATCAATTAGATACGCTATGTCTCTAAAGCCTGCATAGAAGTCAATTACGCAACCATTGAGGGATTTTGCTACATAATACATTGGAGCTATGCCAATCCCGCCAGTAACGATAGCTACTCTGCCTTTAATATTATCTATATCAAACCCATTACCTAAAGGCCCTAAAAGCTCAATATAATCATCTTTCTCTAAATTACTAAATATTTCTGTTCCTTTTCCCCTTATTTCATAAAGAAATTCTATCTTATTTTCATCTATGTTATGAATACTAATAGGTCTAGATAATAAAGGTTCTCTATTCCAACTACGCAACATATAAAATTGTCCTGACTTTCCCTCAAACTTACCTTTAATTATTAGCTTAAAAATACTTTGTGCTATTTCTTTGTTTTCAAGAATTTTAGCCTTCATATGCTTTGACTGCATTATTAATGTCCTCCCTCATGAATAATACTTCTTCTCTAGCATAGACATCAAAATTATCATCATTATCATGTTTTTTATAAGCGAGCAGAATACCTCTTGATGAATTAACTATTCCTCCATTCCCATTTTTCAAATATCTAGCAACATCCTTAGCCTTTCCTCCTTGTGCACCATATCCAGGAATAAGGAAAAACATATTACTTAAATCTTTCCTAATATCCTTAGCTTCATCTACATGGGTACACCCTGCAACTCCACCTACAGAGCTATATCCACATTTACCAATGTAATCATTTGCTAGGTTTTCTATTTTATCTCCTACAAGTTTGTATACAGGTTTATCATTTGAATCTTTAATATATTGAATATCATGAGCTCCTTCGTTAGAGGTTCTAATAAGTATAAATAATCCTTTCTCTTTTTCTCTAACATAGCTTAAATAAGGTGTTATGCTATCCATTCCCATATAAGGATTTAGTGTAATAAAGTCACTTTCAAAGTCTCCTTCAAAATGAGCCTTTGCATACATTTCAGCCGTTTTTGAAATATCTCCTCTTTTTATATCTGCTACCACAATACATTTTTTCTCCCTAATATATTGAATTGTCCTTTTATAAGCTATAAGTCCCTCTATTCCTAAAGCTTCGTAATATGCGATTTGTAGCTTAAAGCAAGCTGCTATATCATAGGTAGCATCTATAATTCTTCTATTAAATTCAAATATTGTATCTGATATTGCGAAATACTTCTCCTGAAAACTTTTTGGTACATATTCAATTGCTGTGTCTAATCCTACACATACAACACTTTTTTTCCTTACTGATTCATATAATTTATCAACTATCATATAATCCCTCCCTTGAATATATAATTTCCCCTGCTTTTATAGTAGCTTCTATACTACCCCAAACTTTACTTTTGTCAAAAGGGGTATTTTTACCCTTAGATGCAAATTTAGATATATCTATATGGTACATTTTTTCTAAGTCTACTATTACTAAATCTCCATCATAACCTTTTTTTATTTGACCTTTGTTTAATCTCATTATATTAGCAGGATTTTTAGACATTAGCTCTGACAGCTTATTAAGTGAAATATGTTTTTCTTTTACAAGCTTGGTAAAACATACTGAAAAAGCAGTTTCTAGTCCTGATATCCCTGGTAAGCCTTTTTCCTTATCTAAAGCACTATGAGGTGCATGATCTGTGGCTATTACATCTACCCACCCCTGCTTTATACCTTCTATTAGAAAATTTACATCCTCTTTATTTCTTAAGGGAGGATTAACTTTATACTCTGTACTATTATCTAGAGCAATATGATGGGGAGCAACTTCACAGGTTATATTTATTCCTTTCCTTTTTCCGTCAATAATATATTGTAAAGCCTCTTTTGTACTTACATGAGCCATATGAAGTCTGGCTTTAGTATAATTTGCTAGCTCAATATCTCTAATCGTAGATATGTTTTCTGATAATGCAGTATCATATAGGCTTAATTCTCTATCCTCTGCATGTGACATTATAATAAGGTTTTTTTCCACTGCCTTTAACATGGCTTGAAGCATTACTCTATTGTTTTCTACTCCATTTCCATCGTCAGATATGATTTTTACTGACTCATCTATATTGTCAAGATGATAAATACTATGTCCATCAAATCCATTAGTTATAGAAACAGATTGATGTACATCAATTAATCCAATTTCTTTAGCTCTATTTAGTACATAGTTAACTACTTCCATATTACTACATACTGGATTTGTATTTGCCATAAGATTAACTGCTGTGTATCCGCCTCTAACTGCAGCAAGGTTTCCTGACAGTAAATCCTCCTTATACTCAAAACCTGGTTCTCTAAAATGGCAATGCATATCTACAAAGGAAGGGAGAAGGGCCAAACCCTTAGCCTCAATAATTTTACAATCCACCTGTATATTATTGCCTATATCTTGAATAGTACCGTTTTTTATATACACATCTGATGTAATATCTTGGCGCCAATCTATTATTCTAGCACCTTTTATTAATAGCTCCATATTTTACACCTCTAGAAAATGATATATCTCATCACAATATTCGCATCTATAGTGTCCATTCTTTTCGTCTACTAGTATAAATGAATGAACTATATTTCTCTCTATTGAAGTTACACATCTAGGGTTTTTGCATTTCATTACATCTTCTACTTTAAGAGGAAGTTTTGGTTTTAACTTTTCTATAATAACTTCATTTTCAATAATATTTATTGTAATATTAGAGTCAATAAAACCAAGCACTGTTAAATCGAAGTCAATTACATTCTCTATCTTGATCATATCCTTCTTCCCAAATTTTTTACTAGGTGCATTTTTTATAAAAGCTACTGTATAGTCTGCCTTATCTAAACCTAAATAGTTAAATATCTTTATTCCTTGACCTGCTTCAATGTGATCAATTACTATTCCTTTTTTAATATTATTTATCATAACCATTATCTACCACCCCCAATAGTTTTAATATTAAAGCCATCCTTACATACATACCGTACTTTGCTTGATTAAAATAGAAAGCTCTAGGATCCTTATCAATCTCATGGGAGATTTCATTAACTCTTGGAAGAGGATGCAAAACAACCATGTTTGACTTTGCTAGCTTCATTTTCTCCACATCTAAAATGTAGCTATCTTTTAGTCTCACATAGTCTTCTTCATTAAAAAATCGCTCTTTCTGTACTCTTGTCATATAGAGTATATCCAGTCCCGACATATGCTCTTCAATTTTTTCTGTTTCTATAAAAGGGATTTTGTTTTTTTGTAGGATTTCTTTTCTTATATATTCTGGTATGCGTAATTCTTGTGGGGAAATCAAAATGAACTTATTGTTTTCGTATCTAGACATTGCTTTTATCAAAGAATGGACTGTCCTACCAAATTTAAGATCTCCACATAGGCCTATGGTTAAATTTGAAAGACTTTTTTTAACGCTTCTGATGGTTAAAAGATCTGTTAATGTTTGAGTGGGATGATGGTGTCCTCCATCACCTGCATTGATTAATGGAATGTTAGAATACATTGATGCAAGTTTTGGTGCTCCTTCTTTTGGATGCCTTATAACTGCTATATCAGTATAGCAACCAACTGTTCTGATGGTGTCTGCAATACTTTCTCCTTTTGCAACTGAACTTGAGTTAGGCTCTGAAAACCCTAGCACCCTTCCACCAAGTCTTAGCATGGCGGCTTCAAAACTCAATCTAGTTCTAGTACTTGGTTCAAAAAACATTGTGGCCAGTATTTTCCCATGGCATAAATGACAATATTTCTCTGGATTTTTTATTATTTCGTCTGCCAATTCAAATATTTCTTCTAGTTCTTCAATCGCAAAATCCATGGGGTCAATTAAATGTCTTCCTTTTAGCATATTATTCCTCCTCTTAGTATTGCCGGCTAGCTTAAGGCTTTAAAATGTCAACATAAAGTGGTTGTTTTTTAATATCCCCCCTCCAAACTTCACTAGTTAATTAAGTTTTTTATTTCCTTATGTATGTTATCACTATAGTTTCTAAAAATCAATAAAAATTTATGGAAAAATAGGACTCAAAATGAGTCCCTATTCTATCCTTGATTAAGCTGATTTTTTACTTGAGATATATCTTGTTGGTTAGCATTTTGTGCAGGCGTATAATAACCTTTTTGCTCTGCTATTTGATACAATTGATATTGAAATTGCTCTGCTTCGTCCCTTAGCTTTTGTAAAGCGCTTCTAAGCTGTTGATTTGAACATTCACTTATAGCAGTGCCATAACATTGCATACTAGCCTTTGTCATTGATAATACATCATTTACTATATCTCTTTCTTGCAATTTGCAAACCTCCTCTTATATAGATTGAATTAAGTTTTGTGCTGTAGTATTAGCGTCTTGAGCTCCTTGACTAAACATTTGCTTTAGTTGAGTGTCCTGACACATGCTAGCATACTCATTGAGCTTAGTATTCATAAGCTTGTGACTACTAACTATCTCTCTTAAATTTTGAAGCTCTAATTGGTTAATTTGGTTTAAATTTATTGGGTTTTGTAAAGCCATTTAACCTCTCCTTTCATATTTAATCATTTAGTATTTTGTCTCAATTGATTAAAAATTATTAATATTTATAAAAAACTTTTAAAAAAACTATTGACAATGTTGCTCATTAGCCTTAAAATAAGTAAATATAATAACCTTAAAAATTAAATAATAATAAACTCTTATCAAGAGAGGCGGAGGGACTGGCCCAATGAAGCCCAGCAACCGGTGTTGTGTAACACGAGGTGCTAATTCCAGCAGCATAATATGCTGATAGATGAGAAAGGATAGATAGTGTATGCAATTTAGCCTCTTTCATTTGAAAGAGGCTTTTCAGTTATATTGAGTTCTTAAAATAAATACAGGTTTATTATTTATGTTCATGCACTCGTTTAGCAATGAGTTTTATTACAGTAATTCATTATGGAGGTAAAGCAATGATTGAAATTAAGAATTTAAGCAAGAGCTTTAAAGGCAAAACTTCTAATGTAGAAGCTTTAAAGGATATCAACCTAATAATATATAAAGGCGAAATTTTTGGAATCATAGGTCTTAGTGGTGCTGGAAAATCTACACTTATTCGGACTATTAATAGGCTTGAAGAACCAACAGAAGGTACAATATTTATCGAGGACACTGACATTATAAAACTAGATAAAAAGAAACTAAGAAGTACAAGAAAAGAAATTGGAATGATATTTCAACATTTTAACCTTCTAAATTCAAGAACAGTTTTTGAAAACATTGCATTCCCTTTGGAGATAAGTGGGTACGATAAAAGTTCTATAGAAAAAAGAGTAAATGAGCTGCTTGAAGTTGTAGAATTGGCTGATAAAAAAGATGCCTATCCATCTCAGCTAAGTGGTGGTCAAAAACAAAGAGTAGCTATAGCTCGTGCATTAGCAAATAATCCAAAGATACTTTTATGTGACGAAGCTACATCAGCACTTGATCCAAAAACTACTAAAGCAATACTTAATCTATTGAAAAAAATTCAACAGGAGTTTAACTTAACAGTAGTGCTTATAACTCATCAAATGGAGGTTATTAAAGAGATATGTAATAGGGTTGCCATAATAGAAGATGGTAAAATCATAGAACTAAATACTGTAGAAGAAATATTTGCAAAGCCTAAGACCAGCACTGCCAAAGCTTTTATCTCGCATATTCAAAGAAGCAGTCAGTCAGAGAATATATATCCTAAGATTTCTGGCTCTACAGTAATTAAATTAAGCTATCTAGGAGATTCTGCTAAAAAACCAATTATATCTAATCTAATTAGAAAATTTGAAATAGACATAAATATATTGTCAGGAGATATAGATGAGCTTCAGACGACTAGCGTAGGTAATCTTTTAGTTCAAATAACTGGTGAAAACAAGGAAAAAGAAAAAGCATTTGATTGGCTTAGAAGTCAAAATATAGACCTAGAGGTGATATGGAATGGGTAATATTATCCTTCTTTTACTTCCTTCCTTATGGGAGACTATTATAATGGTTGCAATATCTACAATATTTTCATTGATACTTGGATTCCCTCTGGGTATTTTATTAGTCATTACAGAAAAGGATGGAATATGGGAAAGAATAACCTTAAATTCTATTCTTAATGGAATAGTAAATATATTTCGTTCTTTCCCATTTATTATATTAATGATTTTTATAATGCCACTTACAAAATTAATAGTTGGTAAAACCATAGGAACCCTTGCCACTGTTGTACCACTATCTATTGCAGCAGCTCCTTTCGTAGCTAGGATTGTGGAAAGTGCATTTAAAGAAGTTGATAAAGGAATAATTGAAGCAGTTTCATCAATGGGTGCCTCTACATTTGAAATTATTACAAAAGTATTGATTCCAGAAGCTATGCCTTCATTAGTACTAGGAATTACTATGACCATAATAAATTTAATTGGATATTCTGCCATGGCAGGTGCTATAGGAGGAGGTGGACTAGGAGATTTAGCCATACGTTATGGATATCATAGATATCAAACAGATGTAATGATAGCTTCTGTAATAGTTATTATAGTATTAGTTCAATTAATACAGCTATTAGGTAATAAGATTTCGTATTCAATTGACAAAAGAAAATAAGGAGGAATAATAAATGAAAAAATATTTGAATGTTTTATTAGTAATTGTCTTATTAACATCGGTAATAATCACAGGCTGTCAGCCTAAGACAGGTAATGATAAGGTTATAATAGTAGGTGCTACTCCAGAACCCCATGGTGAAATGCTAAATCTAATAAAAGAAGATTTAGAAAAAGAAGGCTATGAACTTCAAATAATTGAATTTACTGACTATGTAAAGCCAAACTTTGCTGTGGCTCAAAAAGAACTAGATGCAAACTTCTTTCAACATTTACCATACTTACTTGAATTTAATGAAAAAAATAAGCTTGATTTAGTTTCATTGGGGAATGTTCACATAGAACCTATGGGACTATATTCAAATAAATTTAGTGATATAAATGAATTAAAGGATGGAGCAACAATAGCTATTCCAAACGATACAGTTAACGGTGGAAGGGCTCTTAATCTTCTTGAGGATAAAGGCTTTATTAAGTTAAAAGAAGGCGTAGGACTAAATGCTACTGAAAATGATATAGTTGAAAATCCTAAAAACCTTATAATCAAACCTCTTGAAGCTGCACTTCTACCTAGAACACTAGATGAAGTAGATGCTGCTTTAATCAACGGAAACTATGCTATACAAGCTAATTTATCTGCTGCCAAAGATGCTATTCTTCTGGAAAGATCTGATTCACCTTTTGCTAATATAGTTGCAGTAAGAAAAGGAGAAGAAAGTAGTCCTAAGCTTAAAGCTCTATTAAAAGCTCTTCAATCTGAAAAGATTAAAGCATTCATCCAAGAAAAATATGAAGGCGGAGTTATACCATCATTTTAATATAGACTCAAGGTTTTAACTAGATTCACCCCTTAGTTTACTCAACTAAAAACAAAAAAGAGAGATTCTCCATTTGCATTCTGAATGAAGAGTCTCTCTTTTATATACTTTATAAGCTTCTCAACTTATTTAACATAATTTTTTGTTCAACTGATGCTACAAGTCTTCTTGTGTAGGAAACCGTGTCTGGATTTACACTCATGCTGTCTATTCCCTCTTGAACTAGAAACTCTGCAAATTCTGGGTATTGGGATGGGCCTTGTCCGCATATGGATATAGTCTTTCCATATTTATGAGCAGCTTTTATTAATATGGATATCGCTCTTTTAACTGCTTCATTTCTTTCATCAAAATATCCCATGTTGTTTAGGATACCTGAGTCTCTATCAGCCCCCATTGTAAGCTGAGTTAAGTCATTACTTCCTATACTAAATCCATCTACCATTTGTGCAAATTCTTCTGCTTCAAATACTACAGATGGTACCTCTGCCATTATCCATAGCTTAAAGTTTCTGCCTTGTTCTAGCCCCTCTTCAGCCATTATTTCCTTAACCTTTTTTAATTCCCATGTGGTTCTCACAAATGGAAGCATTACGTATACATTTGTAAGTCCATATTCTTCTCTTACTTTTCTTATAGCTCTACATTCAAGCCTAAAGCCTTCTTCGTATTCTGGTGAAATATATCTAGATACACCTCTCCAACCTATCATTGGATTAGCTTCTATTGGCTCTACTTCATCTCCACCCTTTAATCCTCTAAATTCGTTTGTTCTAAAATCACTTAGTCTAACTACTATAGGTCTTGGGTATATTTCTTGAGCTACTTTTGTAATTCCTTCTGACATTTTATCTATAAGTAGTTGCCCTTGACCAGTTTTTAATAGATACATAGGATGTGCTCCTACTAGATTTGTGAAAATGAACTCTGTTCTCATTAAGCCTATACCATCAAAAGGAAGGCTTTTATATCTTTGTATCATTTCTGGCTCGCCTAAGTTCATGTATATCTTTGTTGCTGTAATTGGTGCTAATTGATGTATTAATTCTTCATTTATACCTACTGTTGTAGTCACTTTTTCTTCTTTTTTTTGCTTTTCTTGAAGTACTGTTCCTTTATATACTACTCCTCTAGTAGCATCTACAGTTATTTCCATTCCCTCTGTAAGCTCTTCGCTTGCTTTTTTTGCACCTACTATACATGGTATACCTAGCTCTCTTGAAACAATAGCTGCATGACATGTTCTTCCGCCCTCATCAGTAACTACTGCAGCTGCTCTTCTCATGGCTGGAACCATATCTGGATTTGTCATTACTGTTACTAGTATATCTCCATCCTCTACTCTATCAATTTCAGTAATATCTTTAATGTTCCTTACTTTACCGCTACTTATTCCTGGGGATGCAGGTAAACCTCTTACTAAGGTTACTAATTCATTATTTTGTTCAATATTCATATCTGCACTCTCCTTTTTCAAAGTAGTAATAGGTCTTGCTTGTAAAATATATAATTCTTCCGTATCAGCATCTAATGCCCATTCTATATCCTGAGCCGATTTATAAATATCTTCAATTATAAGTCCATTTCTACCTAAATTTGATACTTCTAAATCATTTAAACAAGGCTTGTTTACTTTGTCATATCCTAAATATTCCTCAACTTTTACCTCAAGAGTTCCTACATCATTTGAATTTTTAATTACCATCAGATTTTTTTCAGCAATATTCTTCTCAACAATATCTAAGGTTTTTTTATCAAGGATAAATTCATCTGGTGTTACTATTCCTGAAACTACAGCTTCTCCAAGCCCCCAACTTGCATTAATCATAATTTGATTTAAGTCGCTATTCACAGGATTTGCTGTAAACATAACTCCAGATATTTTACTATTTACCATTTTTTGAACTACAACACTTAATGCTACATCTTGATGCTTGAAGCCTTGATGATGTCTGTAATAAATAGCCCTTGAAGTCCAAAGGGATGCCCAGCACCTTTTTATATGCCTTAGTATTTCTTCTATTCCACTTATATGAAGATATGTATCTTGTTGTCCAGCAAAAGAAGCCTCTGGTAAATCTTCTGCTGTAGCTGAACTTCTAATAGCTACCTGAGGATTGTCCATGTTTATTCTTTTACTAAACTCCTTATATGCCTTGATTATTTCTTTCTCTATTTCAATGGGTATACCAGCTTTAATGATTAAGCTCCTTATGCCTGCGCTTCTTAATTGCAATTCTGAAGAATCTTCAACGTCTAAATCCTCTAATATCTTTACTATTTCCTTTTCTAATTTTGATTTACTAATAAAATCTGTATAGGCAGAAGCTGTTACACAAAATCCAGGTGGCACGTTTACTCCCTTAATAGTTAACTCCCCTAAGTTTGCACCCTTTCCTCCTACTATTGGTATGTCTTCCTTATTTGTTTCATTAAACCACACTATATAATTGTATTTCCCCATTTGTTTTGCTCCTTTCTTATATTTCTTTATATATTATATCACATATAGTTAAATGTGACATACTTTTTTTGTGTTTTTATTATGTATTTACATGTTTTTTTATATTCAAAGCATAAAAATATATTTAGCGTGTCACATTTAGCCTTTTTAAAGGACGCCTGATGGCGTCCTCTAAAAGCATTACAAAATATTGTTTAAATTTAAATCATATTTTAATCTCTCAGCTATATCTTCATATTAAATCTCTGCATTTTTAATCCATTATAATTACAGCTGTATCGTTCATATCTGCCCAATCATATACGAACTTTGCATGGCTGGTATAGTTTCTTACACATTTTGCAGATCTAGGAGTAGTGCCTATGGTTACTAAATATTCTTTCATTCCAGGGTCTATTTTTTCTCCATCTACAACTTTATATTCTACTGGGATGCCATGAACATAAGCTCCAGCAGAAAATCTTGTGCCATAGGGTGCATAGCCTGCTATTTGATTAGTTCTATGGTTTAAGTAATAGAATTTATCTCTCTTTTGAAGCACCTTAAAGCTACCAGTAGGTGTTTCATATTTGTTTTCTTCTGACATCCCAGTAGTAGCTAATGTGTATGAAATCATAGTCCATCTTCCATTTCTGTTTTCAAATAAAGCTTCATTTTGGTTTGTCTTATCTACTACTATAACCTTATTTAAATTATCTAAATTATCATCAAAGGATATGAACTGCTTAGGTATCCAATATTCTCCTTCATAAGCTAAATTTTTGACTTTAAAATGCCCCTTATCCTCATCTAATATAGACACGAGCATTCCATCTGGAAAATATCTAAATTCATTTTTGTTTTCAAGGCTATAATAAGCAGGAGCACTTTGATATGCTTGAATTCCAAAACTATCTACAGCTTTACCATTGATAAGGGGAGGAGAACCATTTCTATCCTTATAATTTGATATATATCCATATTGATATTTTTCTAATTCAAATTCTAAACTCTTTATTTCTTCAGACATTTTGTCAAATCTAAATTTTCTAGGAACTCCTTTGTCTACTGTAACATATCCATAGGTTGTATTCCCATTTTCTATCCAAGACAGTAAATACCATTCATTTGTCTGATTTAAATAGTTGAAGGTTGCTTTGCCCTCAAGCTTTACCTTAGAAAGCTGTTCAGCCTTTCCTAAAGCATCTGAATCTAGATTTGGTTCTGAGTAAATATTTGTGTCTTCTGATGTAATTAAAAGATAATCTAGAGGTATATTGTATTCTTTGTATAGTAAATCCACATCTATGTCATCAGGTATTAGAGTTACATACATTTGTGCATTGCCAGCGACATTTATACTATTAGTAAGTCTATCTGTGTTAGGTCTATTTACATCCTTATTTGCCATATTATTTTGAAACAATATGTCTTTCTTGCCATTAGCTTCACTAATAAAATCTTTTGTCAATCCCATATCCACATTTACGTCTATATAGTTTATGTTATTCTCTAAATCATCTCTATAGGTAATGCTTTCTCCCCCAGTTCCTCCTTCACTAGTGTCAATATCTGGTCCACTTTTTTGAATGTTCTTATTAGGCTTTTCTGGTACTCTTAATCCATCAATGCTACATGATGTAAGTATCAAAGCTAAAACACATATAGTCAAAATCACTTTTTTCAATTAAATACACCTCCCAGTGTATTTAGTTTAACCAAAAAATTAAAAAAGGCTTATACTATGCATTGGTAAATTAAGGAATATTAAATATAAAAAGAAGTATAAAAAGATTTAAGCTTTTTATACTTCTTTGATAAGTTAATTAATCCAATTTTCATCTTATAATAATACATTTATAAGCTTTAATAGTCCAATTAATTAATCTATATTACATTCCTACAGATTGAAAACTACTTCCTTTTACTTCTACTATATCATTTATTGTTAAAAAAGCCTTTGGGTCTATTAATTCAACAATATTCTTTAGCTTAACTACCTCGCTAGATGTTACTATACAATATATAACTTTTTTGTTTTCCTTTTTATATCCACCCATGCCCTCTAGAAAAGTTACTCCCCTATGAAGTTCTTCAATTATTGCTTTTGCCAACTCTTCTGACTTATCCGATACTATTAATATATTCTTTTTCATATTAAATCCTATCTGTACCTTATCTAATATTTGATATCCTATATACATTGCTATTAATGTATACATTGCTGATTTATAGCCAAATAATAAGGATGCGATAAGCATAACTACAGTGTTTACCATCATAAGCCCTGTTCCTATATTTACATTATATTTTTTCTTAAGAATTGCAGCTATTATGTCAAGGCCTCCTTGACAGGTTCTATGTCTGAACATAAGTCCCATACCAGTTCCGTTCAATACTGCTCCAAAAACTGAGCCTAGCAATCTATCGTCAATTACAATATACTCTCCAAGGCCATTAGTCACAGTTAGTAAAAAAGAAAAAATAAGCATAGAAATAAATGCATAGGTTACAAATTCCTTATCTACTAAACGTACTCCCATGATAAAAATCGGTAAATTCATAGCTAAGACAGATATTCCTGATGGTATATCGGTTAAATATTGTATCATAATTCCAATACCACCTATACCTCCACTTAGAAGCTTGTTTGGTATAAAAAACACATTAAAGGCTATAGCACATAATAAATTACCCAAGATAATAAAGAATATTTTTTTGAAAATAGTTTTTGACATTTTTGTATTTGTGCCTTTAGTATATTCATCTCTCATCTTTACTTTATTCTCCTTAGTCTTGCTGTTTTCTTGCTGCTTTATTGTTCTAAATTATACATTTATTACTTTTACATTATAGCACATAATAGTGTTAATATCTAAACAAAAATACAGATCTCAATAGGATTGAAATCTGTATTTTGGGGGCTCAAAAACTACTGTTTAGAAATCAAAGCATTTACAAAATATTATGATTAACAGTAAAAAGAAGAAAAGTAAACTTTCGTTCATTTCATCAAATAAACCACAATTGCAAAAGATAATAACTAGTATTAAGAAGAAAAATAATAAGCTTTCGTTGTTTTCCCCAAAAAATGATTCTCTTTCAACTGGAATGTTACTACTGATTTCCTGTGACATACTATCCTCCCCTTCAAATATATAATTTATTAGTGAACTCAAAGCTATGTAAGCTAAAGTTTCATACTATATCTTATTCTCCTAAGAGAAAAATGTTACTTTTTATACAAGTAATTGTTAATCTCTAATCGAATAGGTATAATTAGGCAAAAAAATGAAATAATAATTTATGAATCTATAATAATTTAAGGAGGGATTCTATGGATACAGTAGCACTAGTGCTTGTTATTATTGGGGCACTGAACTGGGGACTTATTTCTCTATTTAGATTTGACCTTGTGGCTACTCTTTTTGGAGGTCCTGCTACTATTTTAAGCAGAATAGTATATGGGCTTGTAGGATTGGCTGGATTGTACTGTATAACCTTATTATTTAGAGATAGAGAAAGAGTTGATAGGTAAAAAGAAAAAGTCGGGTATCCGACTTTTTCTTTTTACCTATTTATATTCCTTTTTCTATTACATCAAATAAAAACTCTCCATTTTCATAGAATAGCTCGCCGTCAGCATATATCTTGCCTCCATCTCTCATGTCACATAGCATATCCCAGTGAATACTAGATTCATTTTTCGCATTTGTACTTGGGTAAGCAGACCCTACTGCGGCGTGTACTGTTCCACCTATTTTCTCATCAAAAAGCATGTTCCTTGTAAATTGTTGAATTCCATAGTTTGTACCTATGGCTATTTCGCCTAGAGTTCTAGAGCCTTGGTCTGTGTCTAGTATAGCAAGTAAAAGTTCTTCTCCCTTTGCTGCTTCAGCCTTAACTACTTTTCCTTTTTCAAAAGTAAGTCTAATATCTTCTATTTCCTTTCCTGCGTATATTCCAGGGAAGCTAAACCTTATGTACCCTTCTACAGAATCCTCTACTGGTCCTGTAAATACTTCTCCATCAGGGAAGTTCACTTTACCATCACAGTTAATCCATTTTCTACCTTCTGTTCTCATTTTTAAGTCAGTATCCTTTGATATTATATGGATCTCCTTCTTTTGGTCTAAATATTTTACAACCTTTTCTTGCTGTTCAGAAATCTTCTTCCATTCTGCTGTAGGGTCTTCTTTATCAATTAGACCTGCTTTAAAGACAAAGTCTGCATACTCATCAAGAGACATATTACCTTCTTGAGCATCAGAATGTGTAGGAAATTGAGTTAAGCACCATCTATATTCACCTTTAGCTTCACGTTTTTGCTGAATATCTATGATTTCTTTCATTGCCCTTCTTCTTGCAACGATTCTTTGCGGATCAACGCCAGCTAATTCCTTTGTATTTACTCCACCTAGCAAGTGTATCGTAGCATCATATTTTTCTGCGAAAGTTCTACTAACTGGAGATACAAAGTTAAGTTGCTCGTCATTTCCCTCTTTTAATAGAATTTCTCCAACACCTTCTAAATAAGTTGTTATTTCAGGATATGCACCTACCTTTAGTGCCTCCCTATATAATTCCTTTAGCAAAGGCTCAGTAACTACACTTCCACGTATTTGCAAATATTCGCCTTTCTTGATATTTAATGAATAGTTGATTATCAAATGTGCTAACTTTTGTAATCTAATGTCTCTCATCATTTTCCCTCCTCAAAAATTATAATTATATCAAATATTAGTATTCTATATCCCTATTATAATCCCTTTAAAAATTACAGTTTTTTAACAAAAGGCAATAAAAGGTAACAAAGAGAAATTAAAAAGCCCTTATTAATATAAAGGCCTAAAGCTCTCGTCAGAGGCTTTCATTATATTTACAATCTGCTGTAGCTTTCTAGATTGCACCTTCCCTTTATCAGGAAGAATTGGTTCTATGCAGTTTGCAAGCTTAACCATAGATGTGAGTCTATCTAAGTTTTGAGTTGAAGCTAATTGAGAATACCCTTTAAGATTTTCTTTTGCTTTAAGTATATTGTTTTTGGTATTTACAATGCTTTCAGCCATTGTTTTGTTATTGTCCCCCAGATAATTTACCATTTCAGATAGTATCTTTCCCTTTCTATCTATAATAGATAGGTTTAGATTTGAGGATTTAACCTTATCATTATAATCATTTTCAATTATTCTTTTAATCATATTAAGTATTTCGAAAATATCCTGTACCTTGCCTAGGATATGCTGGTCTTCTTGAAGAAAATAGGGTTTTATTTCCCTTAGCATCTTAGCCTTGTCTTCATAGTTATTACTAAGGTTCATATTCAATTTAAATCCTTCATCTTTTTTTAGAAGAGAAAGCATTAAAAGAGGCAGTGCTACTATAGCTATGTTTTTGAGGTTTTTGAATGTATTATTGTCCATATTAATAACCACCTTATACTCTAAGTCCATAATATCTCATTATTTTATTTTATGTATTAGTATTATAAAGGTGATTAATTATTAGCTACTATAGCTCTATTACTTCATACTCCTGTGATAAAGTATTTATCATAAGGAGCTTTTTCCGTAAAAGAGCCCCTCTTTTAATCAATATTTTAAGTACTTCACTTACTTCTATAGAAGCTACCAATGCTGGAGTAAAGGAAGGATTACCTAGCTCTGATTCAAGTCCCTTAGTATCTTTATCTCCATATAATATACTAAGAGTCTTTTCTCCAGGAAAAACAGTAGTTACCTGTCCATACCAGCCTGCTATTGCTCCATGGACAAGTGGAATGTTGAGTTTTTCAGCATGCTTTTCTACAACCAAGCGAGTTTTTACATTGTCTAATGCATCTACTATTACATCATGCCCTTTTAATATTTCCACTGCGTTTTCTTCCGTTAGTTTTTCAATAATAGGATCTATTTTTACTAATGGATTGATATTGCTTATTCTTTCTTTTGCTACTATGGCTTTTGATTTTCCTAAAGAGCTCATACTGGATAAAATTTGTCTATTTAAATTTGTTTCTTCAAACACATCATAATCTACAGCTGTAATCTGTCCTATACCCAATCTTGAAAGCATTTCTATTATATATCCACCTAGTCCTCCACAGCCAATAACACAAACTTTAAAGCTGCTTAAGCTATTATTTTCTTCCGTTGTTAGCATGTTCATGTTTCTAGAATATCTCTTCACTATTACCCCTCCATCTAAGCAAGTATTTGTAAAACATGACCCTAGCTTTTAGTATATTTTTCGTAAAATGCTTTAGCTGCCTCTATACTATCATGTGTTTTAAGAGTCTATATTTTGTCTAGATTTAGCTCTGCTCTAAGCTCTCTTAATGATTTTGTAGTAACATTTCTAGCCTCTATTTTTAAAAGCTCTACAGCCTTTTGGATATCTTCTTTTTTTAATACTTCTATCTCTAAATATGGATATGGATATGTGTTTACATCCCAAGTATCTATATCAAATCTTATATCTTCAAATACATAAGAAATTCTCTCCTTAGTCCCTTCATGTATTACATTAAGGTTTAGATGCTTTAGTATAGTATTTAATGCAGCTTTATCCCAAACCCTTGTCTCTATCTCCATATTTTCTCTTGCTATTTCACTTGATATGTTCTTTTTTAATGTAAAAAGGATTTCAACTTCATCTGTCAATAGATTTCTTGTTTCTCTTATTCTTAAATACCCATCACCTAAGTTCTCAATTGTCTTGTTTTCTGAGTCATATAAAGTGTTGATTTGATACTCCTTACTTATTAACCTAGCCCCTATATTTTGCAGCTTTTCTTCGATAGCTCCTTTGTCTATGTTTAAAACCTTTACTTCTAGTTCCTTTGCCATTTTATCACCTTCCACTATGTATTATTCTAATAAAAAATGTCAATCCTCAAATTAAGGAGGTATTCTGTATGAAATATATACTAATCTCTTTAGTATTTCTATTTTATATGTTTTTTGTAATAATTAAAATACGAAAAAGAGAAATTGATAGATTAAGATGTTTTCTGAATAGTATAAGTTATATGGATTTAAAATCCACATTAGTTAAAGATAAAGAAGAAGACAGATAGTTTTTTTATTATCTGTCTTGATTATTATATATTATGTTTCAAATATGTATATTTTTTTGGATAAATTCTTTTACTTCCTGAGCAGTTGGTAGCTTTAGAATTTCTTCAACTAAGCCTTCCATATCTTTTTTTAGTATATTATTAACTATCCATCTAGCTCTGAGCATAGAGGATGCACTCATACTAAATTCATCTAATCCCATTCCAATTAATATAGGTATGAGCTTCGGGTTGCCTGCAACCTCTCCGCACATTTTTACTTTTATACCTTCTTTGTGTCCATTATCTATTATAGTTTTTATTAGCCTTAAGAGTGCTGGATGAAACTCATTATACAAATAGGATACCTTTCTATTGCCTCTGTCTACAGCAGTCGTATATTGGATCAAGTCATTAGTGCCTATACTAAAGAAGTCTACTTCCTTTGCAAACAAATCAGACATAACTGCTGCTGAAGGTATCTCTATCATAATTCCTATTTCTATATTATTATTAAATTTTATATTTTCAGCTCTTAATTCCTCTTTCACACCTTCTAAAATACCCTTTGCTTGTCTTAATTCCTCTATAGCAGATATCATAGGAAACATTATTTTAATATCTCCGTATACACTAGCTCTAAGTAATGCTCTAAGCTGAGTTTTGAAAATATCTGTCCTGTCTAGGCACAGCCTTATAGCTCTATAGCCTAAAAAAGGATTCATTTCCTCTGGAAGCTTAAGATAAGATAAATCCTTATCTCCACCTATGTCTAAGGTTCTAATAACTACTGGTTTACCTTCTAGTCTAATAGCAACTTCTTTATAGGCTTCAAATTGTTCCTCCTCTGTAGGCAGTTTGTCTCTATCCATATACAAGAACTCAGTTCTATAAAGACCTACGCCTTCACCATCATTGTCAATTACTCCTTCAACATCCTTTGGTGTTCCTATGTTTGCAGCAATTTTTACAACAAATCCATCTTTAGTGATGCTCTTTTTGCCTCTTACCATTTGGAGCTTTTTAGTAGATTCAATGTAGGCTTCTTTTTTTTGCTTATATGCTTCTAATGCATCCTTATTAGGATTTAATACTATTTCTCCTGTGTCTCCATCTAAAATAATATAGTCTCCATCTGAAATAAAAGTTCTAGCTTTTTCTACACCTACAACAGCAGGTATCTCTAAAGTTCTAGCCATTATTGCGGAGTGTGAATTTTTGCCACCTGTTTCAGTAATAAAGCCAATAACCTTATTCTTGTCCATTTGTGCTGTATCTGAAGGAGTTAAATCCTCAGCTACTATAATAACCTCTTGAGATAGCGTACTTAATTTCATCTCTTTAACATTAAGTATTATTCTAATAAGTCTTCCTGTTACATCCTTTATATCGGAGGCTCTTTCCTTCATATAGTCGTCTTCCATTGCCTGAAACATATTTATGAATATATTTGCTACCTCCCAAACTGCCCATTCTGAATTTACTTTCTCTTCTCTAATTTTAGCTTCGATTTGTCCAAAAAAATCTGGATCCTCTAATATCATTCTATGGGCCCTAAATATACCTGCTTCTTTTTTACCAATAGTATTGAAAGCATGCTCATACAATTCTTCTATTTGGTTCTTAGCTTTTTCTCTTGCAGTATTTAGCTTTTGAATTTCCTCCTCTGTTTCGGCTATATGCTTTTTTACTAGGTCTATTTTTGTATCCTTTTTTATAATAGCCTTTCCTATTCCTATTCCAGGCGATACGCCAATGCCAATCATAGCACCCCCCCTATTCTCCAAAATTGCTATTGATTATTGACACTAAAGCTTCTACAGCCTCTTTTTCATCTTCACCTTCAGCCTTTATAATTAATTTTACTCCTTTAATTGCACCCATACTAAGTATCCCCAGTATACTCTTCCCATTATATTCTTTTCCATCTTTAACAACTGTAATGGTGGATTTATATTTTGATGATATAAAAACAAATTGACTTGCTGGTCTGGCATGAAGGCCTGATTCATTTTGTAGCATTACTTCTACGCTATACATATATAGTCCTCCTAAATTAATGTCATATTTAAAACCTTTATATCAATAGCATAATCCTTATTTTACCGTAGGTTACCCCAAATTTTTTTAGGCATGAAATCAATAAAATCGCAAGATATACAATGAAACTCTATTCCCTCTATATATCCTTCAACTGCAAATTTATGTCCTTCCCCATGGAGATGACCATATACGCATTTGCTTATATTATACTTTAACATTAACTCCACAAATTCATTAGGCGCTTTATTTTCAAAATTAAAGGGTGGGTAATGAAGCATTACTATTTTTTCTAATGTATTATCTCTTACAGAAGAAATAGATGCCTCTAATCTTCTTAGTTCACGTTCAAATATTTTCTCATCATGAGGATCAAATTCCCCACTATCGTGAGATGCCCAGCCCCTTGTTCCACATATGGCAATGGATTGGTATAAAAAGCTGTCATTATGAATAAAATCTATAGTCTTTAACCCTAGCTCCTTTAGCTTTGCCTTTGTCCCCCACCAATAATCGTGATTTCCCCTAATAAATATTTTTTTTCCTGGAAGTTCATCTATTTTCTTTAAATCAATATAGGCCTCTGACAGTTTTAGAGCCCAGGAAATATCTCCTGCAACTAATACTAAGTCTTCTTCTCCTATTATATTTTGCCAGTTACTAAATATCTTTTCCTGATGGTTTATCCAATTATGACCAAATATATCCATAGGCTTATCTCCTGCAGAATCTAAATGAAGATCTGCTATCCCATATATAGCCAAAATATCACCTCCTATTAATGCTTAATCTATCGATAATTTAATATCTAAAAATAATCTCATAAGGCTTATGTTAAAGTTATTGTTCAACATCAATTATCAAAGCAGCAATTTTACAGTTTTCTGATAGTTAATGTAATACATTAACTATCCTTATAGATTAACTAGGTTAAAATTTACACCTTGTTTATTAAGTATTTCCTTTTCTCTTTCATGACAAGTAAATAATATTATCTGTCTTTTCAAGCCTTCTTTAGATAATAGCTTTAGTATGTTTTCTAATCTATCATAATCATACTGAACAAAAGAATCATCTAGTATAAGAGGAAGATTGTTTTCTCCCTTTATTATATTAATAATTCCAAGCCTCATACCAAAATATAGCTGATCAATAGTTCCACAGCTTAGCTTTTCTACATCAACCAGCTTATTGTTTCTAGGATCTACTACTTTTATATTTAAGCCTTCAGTTATTTTAACATCATGATATTTATTAGATGTTATACTTTGAATAATCTCTCCAACCATGCTGTTTAATTTAGGTGCAAAATCCCTTTGAATGTTTTTAGATATTTTGTCTATAGTGCTTCTTGCAAGGATTAAGGCCTCTCTTCTATTTTCATATTCATTTTGCATATTCTTTTTTCTTATTATTTCTTCTTCAATTTGAACTAATTCAGTTGTTAAATTGCTTAAAAACCTAATTTTTTCTTCAAGCCTTGTGAGTTCATCCTTTGTTTCTATTATTATATCATTTATGCTGCTTAAATCCTCCAATAATGTTTGTTTATCCAGGACTTCTACACTCTGTTCCATTGCTTCTGTAAAGCCTTCTGATTTTTTTCTTAAAAATTCTATGCTATAATTATCTAATATATTATTATATAAGCTTTTTTTACTCTCTAGTAGCTGTGACAGCCTTTCATAGCTTTTCTTTTTCTCTAGATCATCTTTGACAGTAAGATCCTTTTCAGTTATATCAATAGCCAACCTTCTTAAATCAGCCTTTGTTTTACACTTAAATATTTTTAGTATATCCTCCATTTCTATTTCTAGCTCTTCTATTGTCTTTTTTCTGCTATTGTCTTTTCCCTCCATCTCTCCAATTTGAAGCTTTAAATTTCTAACATACTTATTTAGTTCTTTAGATGAAAAGAAAGAATATACGAGGACTACAAAGGGAAAAACTGAAATATAGTATATGGTTTTAGAAATCTTAAGCCCAAGTAAAAAGCTTACTATAATTCCCATAACAGAAATTATTTTTATCATATTCATTTTTCTCAAACTGCGTAATTTTTCTTCGGCTCTAGTATTTAAAAACATAAGGCTATTATATTCATTATTGTATAATAGTTTGTTTTTTTCTTCCTCTAGTTCTTCATATTTATATAGCTTTTCGTTTATGTTCTTATTATTAAATATAGGATTATTCTCCTTAGAATTACACAGGATTAAATCCTTAGTATTTTCATATTCATCTAATTGTACTTTTAGTTCATTTATTTCCTCTAATAACTCCTTGCTTTTCTCATATTTTTGAAAAGCTTGGTAAATCTCTAAAAGATTTATCTTGTTTTCAATTTCATTTTTCTTTACATTTAACTGGTTTATTTCTTCTAAAAGAGAATTTGCCTTTTCTTGATAGTCTTTAACTTCTATTGAAATGGATAATGCCTTTTCCTTTTCTTTTTCCAGCTTTTCTATTTCTTCAACAACTTTACCTAAAGGTGAGGTTTTAATTCGTTTTTCAGTTCCTATATCGTTGATTTTTTCATCAAGCTTCTCTAATACCTTTTTAATGGAAATATCCTCGTCTAGGCTGCCTCCTAAATTTATTAAGCTGTCCTTTACCTCTTTTGATAAAGCCTCCTCAGATTTACTATTCCCCTGACTAATTGATATTGTATTATTGAATACGGTGCTATTTAATCCCATATAGGTGGTCGTTGGCTGATGAAGCCTAGTTATATTATCGTATTCGGAAATATGGCTTATATCTTCACCAGTTTCTTCATCAAATATTTTTACTTCATCACTCCCCTTTAAAAAATTTCTTTCTATTCTAAAAGCATGTTCATTTATTATGCATTTAAGTATTCCGCTATATTCTGGATAATCCCAAGGTAAATATCTATCGTAGTCCTCAGAATATATTCTTTTTTTGCTATAAGGCTTAAAAAAACCAAAAAGCATTCCTTCGATAAATTTATGAATTGTAGTCTTACCTGCTTCATTATCTCCATATATAATATTAAATCCATCCTTTAGAGTAATAGTTTTGTTCTTGAACTTTCCAAAGGAATTTAGAAAAAGTTCTGTTATAATCATTTCTTCACCTTCTCACTTAGTAATGCTTCAAGTCCATAGTATAGTGCATCTTTTACTATTTCATTGTCTAATCCCTTATTTCTCATTTCTTCTATGAACAATCCTAGAATATTATTAGAATTCTCCATATATATCTTGTCCAAATCATAATCAGGAGTAGTATTATCTATTATTTCTATATAGTAAAAATCATTTTTTAGATATTCTTTTAAGTCTTCTGTATTGACTTCAATATCTCTATCCTTTGTACCTGATAGAACTACTCTGTAGAGATTCATATCTCTGCTTTCTTTGTTGTCAATAGTTTTAATTATATCTATTATTTCATTATAGTCTATATTCTCGTTTATAGTTATTTCTTTAATAATAAATTTTCTTTTAGCAAATGGCTTAAATTCCATTTCAGTATTATATTTTGATATTTGTCCTTCTATAATTCCATGACTGCCTGTTTCACCAAAGTCTAGAGGTTCGGGACTGCCACAATAGCAAATATTTGGGCTTAAAAATTGATGCTTATGAATATGCCCTAATGCTATATAGTCAAAACCACTATTTATTAGTCTGTTTTTATCTATTGGCAAATAGCTAGATTCTTTGCTTAAAGCATCTCCATGAGCTAGTAAAATATTGATTTTACTATTATCTTCTACTTTAATACCATCAATAAGTCTTTGTCGCTCAAGCTTTTTATCCCAGCTTAGACCCCAAACGACAGTATTTAAGCTCCCTAACTCTAGCTTTGACACAGTATTAGGCTCAAAAATATGAACATTATCTCCCCATTTTATCAGTTTATATAGGGACCTTTTACCAAGAGTATCGTGATTTCCTGCTGATATAATAACTTTTGTGTCACTTATCTCTCTAAACATAGAGTCTATTCTTTTAATATCTGATATTGTGCAATAATCATCTTCAAATAAATCTCCTGCTACTAGTAAAATATGTGCTCCTATCTCTTTACATCTATCTATAATTCTATTAAAGGTTTCCCACAGCTCAAGTCTTCTTGTGTTGGCCTGTTTTTTATCAAAGCTTGCGCTTTTAAACTCCATACCAAGATGGATATCTCCTGTATGGATGCATTTTATCACCATAACTACACCTCCAAAAAATGAAATCTATATATTCTTAGAAAGCATCAAATAATCATAAAATTATATAGAACATATATTCGATATTGAAGGTTCAAAATCCTTCATAAGGTTGAAAAATTACATACTAAAAAAAACAAAGACCTGATTTTTGTCAGGTCTTTGTTTACTACATTATCCTTTTATTATTAAATTGCCTTATACTGATTAACATAGTTAATAGATATATTGCCAATGCTAAACCTATAATTAGTAAGTTAAAGTTAACTGGGTTATTAGAAAGCCTTTCTAATAAATTTTCTAGCTTTCCCGACTGAATAAAGCTTGGTTTAGGAATATATTTAACGAGTAGGGAAGATATGAGCCCTGGTAAAAACATCAATGCAAAAAAGATAATCCTCGAAATATTTATTGCCTTTGCAGCACCATATCTATATATAAGAACATATACGGCCCCTGTAAATACAAGGGTAAAGCCCGAGCCCGCTAATATTATACTAATTGCAACATTGTCTATAGTCATCCTTCCACCTGATAGTTTTGCAATAATAACATAAAACAGAATTCCAGCAGTTGCTAGTAAAAGAGGAGTTATATATTTGCTTATTACTATTTTGTATGGCTTTATGGGAAGAATTCTTAGGAGTGTATAGCCTTTATTTTTATCTTCATTGTACTCAGTTCTTATTACTACACCATATACCATGACAAAGGTGAAAGCTGCTGACATAGCTAAACCTAAATTATTCAAAAAACTATATAATATAAAAACTAATCCTATAGTGAAATATAATGCAATAGTCTTTCTAGATTGATAAAGGTCTTTATATACTATATAGAGCATTATTTTTCCTCCTTTACAAATGATATTAATATTTGGTCTATGCTAGTATTTTCAACTCTTACTATGTCCTTTTCCAGATATGGCTTTAACATGCTCTTCATACTCTCATATTGATCTGTTAAGCCTGATATGCCAAAAAAGTTTTTTTCAATGCCTATTAGCTTACTATTTAATTCAGGAATTTCGTATCCAGTTTTAATATGAATACTTTTCCATTTCCCAAGTATATCATCTTTAGGAGCAGAAAGTATTATTTCTCCATCTATTATATATGTGACATAATCTGCTATTTTTTCAATGTCTTCAGTTATATGAGTTGAAAATAATACTGATTTGTTTTCATCTTGTATTACCTCTAATAAAATCTTTAGTATCTCACTTCTTATAACTGGATCAAGGCCTGAGGTTGGTTCATCTAATATTAATAGCTCTGGATTGTGAGCTAGGGCTAGAGCTAATGAAAGCTTTACTCTCATTCCCTTTGAAAGCTCTTGAACCTTTTTTGTGCTACTTACATTAAATCTTTCTAAAAGATTATAAAATTCATCCCTATCCCATTGTATGTAATGCTGAGATATGAACTTTTCCATCCATTTAACACTCATATCCTCATAAAAAAACTGTTCTTCCCCCACATAGCCTATTCTGTTTTTAATCTCTTCCTCATGGTTTTCATAATCACGACCAAATATTTTTATTTTTCCGCTATCGTAATTTATTAGATTCATAATTGCTTTTATTGTTGTAGACTTACCTGCACCATTAGGCCCTACTAGTCCCATTATATATCCTCTTGGAAGAGTTAAGGAAACATCTTTTAATGTAAACTCTTCATACTCTTTCCTTAGATTTGATATTTCAAGAATATTCTCCATTATCTTTCCTCCTTTATCTCATTAATAATTCTAATAATATCATCTGTTTTTATATTATACTTACAGGCTTCATTTACTATATCTCTAAGCTTTTCTCTTAATTCTATAATTTTTCCACTTTTTAAACTTTCCTTATTAACCGTATTTACAAAAGAGCCTAATCCAGGTCGTGTTATTATGTAGCCCTCATTTTCTAAATCTGCATATGCACGTTTAATTGTAATAACGCTTATGTTAAGCTCATTGGCCATAGCTCTTATAGAGGGTAACAATTCATCTTCCTTTAAATCCCCTGTGATTATTGCATGAACTATCTGGTCCTTAACCTGTTTATATAAAGGATCTGGGTTAGTGTTAGATAATGTTATAAACATTTTTTCTCCCCTCTGTATATATAGTATATGCACAGTATATACTTTAAAGAATGCTTTGTCAATAGCTTTAAAACAAAAAATAAGGAGTCCTTAGTCAATGCAGACCGAGAGCTCCTTTTTTATTATGTATATGTTTATTTATGTTTTCTATATAGCATTTCTACATGAGGAATATTATCTTCTAGATATATGTCTGATACTATTTTAAATCCATGACTCTCATAAAAATCCTTTAGGTATTCTTGTCCAGAGATTCTAATACTAGTTTCATTTAGGCTTTCTTCAATGAATTTTATCCCTTTCACAAGCATTTCTCTGGCAATACCTTTTTTGCGATACTCTTTAGCAACTAAAAATCTTCCTATGGACACTTCTTCATAGGAAACTCCTTTTACTAAAATTCTTAAATATGCAATAATGTTGCCATTATTTTCTAAAAATAAGTGATAGGCATCCTTGTCTTTACCATCACAGTCTTGATAAGAGCATTGCTGCTCTACTACAAAAACTTCACATCTTACCTTTAAAATATTATATATTTCTCCTAATGTTAAGTCTTCAAATTTTTTAATTTTCCACTCCATTTTTGTCCCCTCTTCAAAATTAAAGTATGAACATAATGCTTTAATACTAATATATAACACACTTTTATTTTATTAAAGGAATTTTTACTCTTTTATGTGCTTTTGTAGAATTATGTAGATTTTATATGTTATAATTTAGTAATGCTAAAATTTATTTATTTGTGTCGTTTAATATAGAAAAAACTAAAGCTTAGGAGGTTAACATGCTAAAAAAAGTTTATCCAAATATCTATGTAAATGAAATTCCACTACCTAATAACCCTTTAAAAGCACTCAATAGTTATATAATCGTTTCCGATGATAATAGTCTAATTATTGATACAGGCTTTAACTTAAAGGAATGTAAGGATGCATTGATGCAAGGTATTAAGGAATTAAATATAGATTTGAAAAAAACAAATCTATTTATTACACATCTTCACTCAGATCACTCTGGTCTTGCATATGATTTAGCTAAAGAAGGTGTAAAAGTATATGCTAGTAAAATAGATGGAAAAATGATAAATGATTCTATTAAAGACGAGTTTTGGGAATTTTATGACAGCTATATTAAATTATTTGGTCTTGAACAGGACAATATGCTGTTAAGTGACAATCCTGGATATAGATATACCCAAGAAAATCCTGTGGATTTTATTATAGTAGGTGAAGGCTATAAGTTCTTAGTTGGAGATTACTCCTTTGAAGTAGTAGACATTCCAGGACATACTCCTGGACAGATTGGACTTTACGAAAAAAATCATAAGCTATTCTTCTGTGGAGACCATATTCTTGATAGGATTACTCCAAACATTGCATTTTGGGGATTTGAACAAGACATATTAGCTGTATACTTCCGTAATCTTAGAAAAGTCTATGAATATGATATAGATTATCTATTTACTTCTCATAGAAATATTATCACTGATCATAGGAAAAGGATAGATGAGTTATTAGAACATCATGAACACCGTTTAGATGAAATTCTAAATATTATCAACAATAAGAAGATGACTCCTAGAGATATAGCTGCTAATATGCACTGGGATATAAGAGCTAAGGACTGGGATGACTTCCCTAGACCACAAAAATGGTTTGCAGTTGGTGAAGCAGTATCTCATCTAGAGCATCTATGGAGTACCGGAAAGGTCCAGAAATTTAATGAAAATGGAGTCCTTTATTATGAGCTTAAAAAATAATATAATTACAAAAAGCTTATTTGTTTTATTTAGTATTTAAATATAGCCTTCTTCTATATAGAATTGAATATTTAAGTAAATAATTCTATAATAGATATATATTATTTTTATTGATTGTAAAAACAATAAAAAAATTGGAGGGTTTTTCATGGATATTAAGCTTTTAAATGAGGTTTGCTGAGGCGGTAATAAATTAGCCCCCATCGTTGATGAGGCATTAAAGAGAATGAATTTGAACTATAGATATGAGCTAATAGAAAATCCTAAAATTTTATCTGAGCTGGGTATTAATAAAACTCCTGCTATGATGATAAATGGTAAAATAGTCCTTGAGGGTAGAGTACCTAATTTCTTAGAAATGATAGAAATATTAAATAAAGCCTTTAGTAAATAAAAAGATTCAGGTCTTAAAGTAATCATTAGACCTGAATCTTTTTATTTTCCCCCTGCTAAATTCCCTTTTAATCTTGTGGAATTAATAATGTATTATTATCTGTAAATTGGCAATCTCCCATGCTTAGAATATAGGCTTTTAAGCAATCAGGTAAGGATTCCATAAGCCTTTGATATTCTGTGGCTTTTATAGCTTTTTTTAATACATCATTCCTTTGTCCTTGGAAGTACTCTACATTCATTTTGGCCACAGAATCTGCTAAAGCCTCATAGCTCTCTTCATTATCGTAGTCTAGTTTTTCTTTTAATACTTTATAATATTTTTCATAGGATTTTTCTTTAAAATATTCTTTTGAATACATTTTAAAGTTTAACAAATTGTCATCTTTTATGTTGTTTTCTTTAGACCAACCTTCTACGTCAATTTTATAGCTGTTATATTCAAAGCCATAGCCTGGAATATGCTTTAGTTCACCATATACATTGGGATATGCTAGGATGCTTCCAGTAGCTATGTCGTACAGCCTATAATCACCTTCTTCATAGCTATTAATACTCTGTAAATGTATATGTCCTGTGAGTACAATTTCAATGCCTAGTTTTTTGAATAACTTTAAGACTTCATCTTTATTATCTATTACGTAATCCTTGTTTATAACCGAATTATGCTCTAATAGACTATGGTGCATGGAAGCTATTAGTCTAGCATTGTTTTCTTTGGCTAGCTTTGCACACTCCTCTATCCAATTCAGTGTTTTGGAAGGTATTGCCCCTCCCTTTTCAGGAATATCTAATGGCTTTCCTTTATTCTTTTTAGTAGAATCAAGCATCAGAAGCCAGACATCTTCTGATGGAGTCAGTAGATAGCTAAGAGAATGCTCATCCTTTGATATAGCCTCCATATAGCCAAATGAATGGTATATTTCATAAAACTCTTCATCCGTAATGCTTTCAGTAATTATGGATTCTTTGCCAAAATAATTTCTAGCCCAAGGATTTTCTATATCATGGTTTCCAGGTATTACGAAAACACAGGTGCCTTGTATCTCAATTTTCTCAAGTTTTTTTGCAAAATCTAAATGGCTTTCTTTTTCACCATTACAGGTCAAATCGCCACTTATAATTAAAAAATCTGGTTTTTTATTTTCTATTTCCCATATAAGAGTATCTATTATTTCTTCAGTATATATAATCAATTTACCATCTGCAGTACAACAAAAATCATTAAAGGCTTCGTTTTCATCATAGGTGCTTCGTGACAAATAATGTGGATCTGATACTATCATAAAGGTGGCTTCATGTCCTGAAGGAATTTTGCAGCAGGGTGAAGAGAAGGTTGGCTTCTTGACACAACCTGTCAAGCTTATTAAGCATAAAGCTATTAGAACTGTTAATAATATCCTCTTCTCACTCATAAACACACCACGCTTTCTAATAAAAGCTTAAAAGAAAATACAAGAGTGTTAAAAAAATATCAATTTTGTTCATATTGTCTATTTTGTTCATATTGTTTATGTGTTTTTATTATACCATATATTTATCTATTTGTGTAATAATTTAGAAATTTTTTCTTTAATAAAGAAAAAAACCAAATACAATTTTAACTTGTACTTGGTTTCTTCACGATTATTTTATAAAGCTTTTATATATATATCTAATACATCCTCATAGCTGAGAGGTTTATAGGAGCCTACCTTTCCTCCGTTAAATTCTGTCACTGCCTTAGCCATTTTTTCTAGACTTTCTTCTCCTATACCTAATTCTCCAAGAGTTCCTGGTATGCCTAAGGAGGTAAAGAATTCCTGTGTTTTATCTATAGCCTCATTTGCTATATGGTATTTGTCCTTGGTGCTATCAATATCCCAAACATTTATTCCATACTCTACAAACTTATCTAGAGTATCATCGTCTAGTACATGTCTCATCCATACAGGTGTTAATATTGCTAGACCTACTCCATGGGTAATATCATAATATGCACCTAGCTCATGCTGAATTGGATGAACACTCCATATAGCTTCTTTTCCATATCTAATAAGGCCATTTATAGCAAGACTTGATGCCCACATTAAATTTGCCCTTGCTTCATAGTTTTCAGGCTCTTTTATTGCAACAGGTCCATATTTAATACAGGTTTTTAGTAAGCCTTCTGCTATTTTATCTTGCACATATGCTCCTGTATTGTTACTAAAATATGATTCTAAGACATGGCTCATTATATCCGCAGTTCCTGCTGCTGTTTGACTTGCAGGCACTGTATAAGTGTATACTGGATCTAATATAGAAAACTTAGGTGCCATGTTAGGATGACCTATGCCTAGCTTTTGTTTTGTTTCTGGATTTGTAATTACTGCACCTGCATCCATTTCTGAACCTGTCGCTGATAATGTAAGGACTGAGCCTATTGGAAGAATCTTTTCAATTTTTGCCTTTCTAATAACTAAATCCCAAGGATCTCCTTCATAATAAAAGCCTGCAGCTATTACCTTAGCACAATCTATAGAGCTTCCTCCACCTACTGGAAGTATAAAATCTATTTGGTTTTCTCTACAGATTCTAACTCCTTCTCTTACGCTTTCTATTCTTGGATTAGGTTCGATATTTGACAATTCCCAGAAAGGTATATTTTCTTCCTTTAGTATGCCGACTACCTTATCATAAACTCCGTATTTTTTAATGCTTCCTCCACCATAAGCAAGTAATACCTTTGTTCCATATTTTTTTATTTCCTTACCTAATACTTGAATTTGATCTTTACCAAAGAAAATTTGAGTAGGTATAGAATAATTAAAGTTTAGCATATTTTCATCTCCCTAATTTATATATTATTATTTTTTACTCTTAAATCTAATATACCCAGGTTTGAGCTTATAACAGGCAAAAAAAATAAAAAGGAAGTAAAAAAACTTCCTTTTACACACTCTCAACATTTTACTAAACTAATTGCTGGAATTTTTTTAATAAACGTATAAAATGATTAGACTCTCGGAGAACATGGTCTCCTAACAGTGGAATTATTGTTGATTTAATTTTACATTCAATTAATCCTTGTGTCCCTTGAGCATTAAAATCTCTAACTCTTTTTGTAGCTTCAAGGCTTTCCTCCGTTACTTTCGAAATCGGTAGAGTTCTATTAATAGCTTTTTTTACGTCTTCTGTTAATTTATCAAATTCTCTACCAAAATTGTTAGCTAAATTGAACAAATCTTCTTCTGTAGGATCAAGTAAACCTCGAATAAACTTAGAATGCTCTGCCATGATTCTATTCCAGAATAGTTCTTGTTCATATATCTCTTTGTCTATATCGATTTTCTCTCTCATCTGAAGCCTATTAACTATTCTTAGATACAACTTAGCTTCTCTCATTATGTGGTCAATTAATAGTGGATAATTAACAGTAAACATATTGCAGGACAAAACATTAGATAATATATTTTGTTTAAAGTCAATCAAAGCTGTCAACAAAGCTATCGCTTTTTGGTTAATCATACATACCGCTTGCTCATGCATAGGAGCAAACATTAAATGTTCTCTACCCATCAATCCTTCTTCTGCTTGTGTAAGATGTGTTTGTATCTGTACACCTGTAAGATATGCTGATGCCATTTCAGCTTTTAGGGTATATGGAGTAACTACTTCTCCTGATTGAATTACACCAGGGCTAATTACACCATTTGAAAGAAAAATAACCTCTCCCAAAAGTCTATCGAATTCTACTCTAAACATGTCTGCCTGTTGAGAAAAACTCACGTCTCTCGGTGTAAAGCCTACTTCTAGAAAGAATGAATGTTCCTTCATAATCCTAGCAAAAAAAAGATGTGTTTCTAAAGACTGCCTAATAAATTCAACACTAGATAGCATAATATTCCTCCTTTTATCTCATTACGAAGCTTCTTTATGCTATATAATATTGATTCATTACGACACTAGTTACAATTAATGTTTAATTTATTAACTTATATACTGATTCTTTATATATTGTTAGTAAATTCTCTTTATCTCCTTTTCTTATCCTTTGCTTTTAACAGTCTAGAAGTATCTAGGCTTTGGTCTGATGATTTCTCACTTTCTCTTTTTTCTTCTTTAGTTTTACCTGCTTCTTCTTTTTCTGTCTTATAGCTAAGGGCATCAGCTCCTAGGTCATTAAAGCTTTGGGACATAGTACTTCTTATATGAGCTTCTTTTTTTGCTTTAGTTGCATTCTTAATATTATTAGTAACATTCTCTTGAATGCTTTCCTTTTTTCGTTTAAATCTAATCAATCCTAAATTTAGTCTTCTTATTCCAATATCAAAAATGAATAGCACTAATGCCATTGAAATAAGTAAGGGATACAATTCTCTGCTTCCATATACTCTATCTAAATCATCTATAAATACTTCATTTGGGTTTGTAATAAATTCTCCACCAGACCTGTTTTTTAATACTTCTAATATATTCATATTAGAAGTATTATCATATTCCTTAGAATAATTTGATAACACTACATTGTTTGAAGAATTTACTATATCTCCATCTTTATATTGGTTTACCTTAACTATATATACACCTTTATTAGAAACTGGGAAATTTCCTCTATATTCTCCTGGCTTAGAAGGTACTAATTCTATATCAAAAGTATTTAAATCTGGTGCTATTATAGTAGCTACAGTACTTATATCCTGATGAAATTCATCAATATTTGTTACAATTATTTCTTGTTCATCTCCATTATTAACCGTTTCAAAGGCAATTGTATCGCTAGATGCTCTTGGGAAGGTCCATTCAATCATGTTTTTAATAAAATCTATCCCTTCCTGGGTAGATAAATATTCCCCACTCCAGCTTCCATTTAAATCTGATGTCCATGCTACAGTCCTACCTAAGCCATATTGCCATGAAACTAATATTGGATCTCCTACATCACTAATAAGTATTGTAGTTGCTCTTTCCTTGCTAGATGCTCCAATATATCCATCTAAGTTAGGTATTCCTTCATGAAATGGACTTATTATATCATGGATATTTGAAATCACCGGTGTAAAGCTCCTATTGTTTATATAGGCTTTTGAAGCTAAGAATGTTTCCTTAGTAAATATTTCAGGTATTGATGAAAATTCATCTGCAAAATAATATCTGCCGTTACCAGTACCAGCAATCCATTCTAATAGTCTAGTATCTGAATCACCACCAACAGCTACTGTAGATACTGTGATACCTTCTTCTTTTATATTATCCATTAAAACTTCATAGCCTGTTGATTCTGCCTGTCCATCTGTAAGAAGAATTATATGCTTTAGCTTAGTATCTGCATCCTTTAAAGCTAAATATGCTTCGTCTAATGCAGGGAGAATACTAGTGCCACCACCTGCTCTAATAGCTCCAATGGCTGATTTAATGCTTTCCTCATCATCTGTTGTAGATATCCTCACTACCCATTGGGCTGTTCCGTCAAAGGCTATAACACCTATTTTATCCTTTGGCTTAAGAGAGTTTACAGCCTTAATTGCTGCTTCCTTTGCTATTTCCATTTTGTTTATACCAAATTGTCCGCCTTCCATACTGCCTGACTTATCTATGACCAGCATAAGGCCTAGACTAGGCACCTCTCCCTTTACCTTCATCTCCATGTCTACAGGTAGTATTTCCTCTAAAGGTGTTTTATAGTATCCACCTAGTGCAAAGCTATTTTCTCCTCCGGATACTAGTAGTCCTCCTCCATAGTCTCGTACATAGCTTTTCAATGAATTTAAAAAACCACCTTCTATGTGTTCAAGAGACACATCGCTCATAACTATAGTTTTATATTTAACCAACTCAGAAAGACTTATAGGTGCCTCCTTATCCTTTATATAATCCACCTCTATACTAGAGGCTTCTAGTAGCTTATATATTTCTCTTCCCTGTCCGCTTTCTCCCTCAATTAACAATATTCTAGGTGTACCTTGTATTTCTGTAAATGTAGAGTATTCATTGTTCTGTGTTAGGCTGTCTACAGGTGAAGTTATGACTGCTTTATATGTTTTAAAACCCGATCCCTGTGCCACATCACTAAATACAAATCTATTTTTACCTTTTTCAATATTTATTTCTCTTTCACCTGACAATTCATTATCTCTATACAAGGAAAGTCTTCCCTTGGTTTTTACATTGCTAAATATCTCTATAACTATGTCAAATTCCTGATTCTCATAAAGCTTGCTAGGAACATCTATTCCTTTTAACTGAACATCTTCTCTCTGAATTTTTTCGGGACTATATATTTTAAAGCTAATATCTTTATTTTTAATTAAGGAGGCTTCGAGACTACTATTTCCCGTATTTTCTTCTCCATCAGTGAGAAGAACTATTCTTCTCATACTATCATCAGGAAGTAGTGTCTGAGCTATTTTAAGTCCTTTTTCTATGTTAGAAAGGCCTCCATTAGGCTTTGTCTGAAATTCTATAGACTCTAAATCATCTCTTAATGGATATTCTATTTCCCCATTTTGTCCAAAGGTAATTATCCCTACCTTGTCTTTTTTTGTAGTATGCTCCAGTGCTTCCTCTATAAACTTTTTATACTCTTCATGCTGGTTTCTTGTACTATCTGATAAATCTACAGCAAATACAGTAGCTATATTATCTACATATGTTCTAATATTCATCCCTGCTAAAGCTAGTATTAACAAAATCGCTACTGTACTCCTTATAGCTAATATCATTCTATATTTATCCTTATTCATAGACTTTAAGCTTCTACTAAAATAATAAAAGGAAATCAAGATTAAAGGCATTAATACTAAAGCTAATGGATTGCTAAATTTAATTACCACGACTATACACCACCCATTCAGCTGCTAATATTAGAATTGCTAAAAGCAGCAATATATTGCTAATGCTTCTCTCACCTTTTACCTTTTTTCCTTCCTGAGCCATTTCTTCTCTCTCTTCATTTGTCATGGATTGGTACATTGACTCATGCTGTGTATTTACATTTGAAGCAAAGTAGCTAATAGGCAATTCTTCTCCTATCCTTTGTTCTATCTTATATACACCTAGCTCCTGTGCAGTATATGGTGACAATGCTAAAGATAAGGACAGCATTTCTTTTTTTCCATCTGGTTTTATTATACTTATTTCCTCAGTTTTAGGTAAAATGTTTAGATTCAGGCCTTCCCCTACTAATATGTTAGTCTTTTCTTGAATTCCAATGTTTAAAGTATAATCTAGCATGCTTTGAACAAAAATAGGAAAGTCTATTTTAAGCGGAAAATCTGTATGGTGAAAGTCAAAGCCTAAGACTATCATCTTTTGATTATCTTTTTGTCCCTTTCCAATTACAGTATTATCATCTATTAAAAGCACTGGTTCAATCCAATCAGCGTCTTTAATATATCTGGCCTCACTTAGAGAAAAGTCAAGATTCACATATTTAAACAATTCATCATTTAATGCCTTTAGCTCACCAAATTTTACAACAGGAGCTTTAAACAATTCATTGTTTTCAAGATTTATCATAATAATATTGCCATCTGTAGGAAGCTTTTCTGGAGCCATACCATCAAAAATATATAAATCATATCCTTCTATATTCTCTGAAGCTTCATTTATCTTATATAATTCTACATTATTATTTAAGCTAATGGCCTTCTCTAGAAATACATTTCCCTTAGTCATTAATAATGCTTTTTTTATAGGATTAGGATTTACTACATGATATCTTATATTATCCTCTTTTAAGCTGTCATCTATATCTGCTTCTACTGTTATTATTCCTACATTAGGATGAATTCCCTGCCAATAAATATTATTGCTTTCTCTTGGAGGAAGGCTAATTTCTTTAACATCACTAAGTTTATTATCTACATACAGTGATAAATCAAATTTTACATCCTCGTCTGAATAGTTTGTAACTCTTGTAAGAGCAGTAATACCATTTTTATCAATAGAGTGGGAAATATTATCTATAGCTATATTTTTTTCTTCTCCATCAATGTAATTTACAAATAAATTATCTATATCCGCTTCAATCCCTTTATCTGTAAACACAAGTATGGAATAGTCCTCTTCATCCTTGACCATTGCCTTCAAAAGAGATATGGTTTCCTCCACATTATCTACAGTGTTGGAAGGCTTTAGCTCCTCTAGCTTTTTCCTCGCTAGCTTCTGGTCTTTTGTACTGTTTAATATAATATTAGGTGTAGCATCCATTGCAATAATAGTAACTCTACTATCTGGTCTAAGATTTTCTATTAGCTTTTCGCCTTCTTTTTTTCCAATGTCAAATCTAGTACTGTCCTTCGATTTCCCTTGCATACTCAAGGATGTATCTAGGACTATAATAGTATGACCCCCACTTATAGCATTTGAAAAAATAAATGGACGTGCTAATGCAAAGACTGCTAATGAAAAAATTAATAATTGCAAAATAAGCAGAAGATTTTTCTTTAGCTTCTGCCAAGGTCTGTTTGCTTCCACATCTCGGAGAGCCTTCTCCCATAAATAATTACTAGATATGGTAAGCTCTGTATGCTGTTTTTTTAGTAAATACATAATTATAATAGGTACCAAACCTATAAAAAGCAAAAAGAAAATCGGAGAATAAAAGCTCATTATTTCACCTCAATATTCCTGCACTAGTTAAATTATCAAAAATAATTGCTTCAATTGAAAGCTGATTTGAAATCAAGCTGTATTGACAGCTAAATTTTCTACATATTTCCTTGTTTCTATTTATAAATTTCTGTAATGTTTTTTCATATGAACTGATAACGGATTGGGTTATGCTAATATCCTTTCCTTCCTCTGTTTCACTGTCAATTAGCCTTATATCACCTGAGTATAAAGGATTTATTTCCTCAGCTGAAAGCACATTTAGTACTGCTATGCTTTGATTCATAAAGGCTAAATACTTAACTATTTCTTCAAAGCCATCTGAAAACAAGTCAGATATTATTATTGATATTCCTCTTTTATATCCTCTTGTTTTCGTAAGTGAAAAAACATCCTCTGATTCATGGAAGTCTATACTGTCTAGGTATCCAGCTAATCTGTAAGCGTTATTTTTACCGCTTAGTCCCTCTAAGCCTTCTAGCTTGCCTTCTTTAGAAGTATAAATATTGACTCTATCCATATTTACTAGGCTTAAATATCCTATTGCCAATGCTAATTGCTTTCCTATAGTAGATTTTTTAGGATTCCCAAAATCCATTGACTTAGAGTTATCTATAAAAATATTAATATTTGCTTCTCTTTCTTCCATAAACAGTTTAATAAAAAGCTTATGAAATCTTCCATATGCGTTCCAGTCAATTTTTCTAAAGTCATCCCCAGGAGCATATTCTCTAAAATCAGAAAACTCTACAGAGGAACCTTTGCTTTTAGATTTTCTGCCTCCACCATAGCCTTTATTCAGGATTATACTAGAATTAAGCTTTAAGGACTCTAGTTTTTTTAATAAACCACTATCTATAAGTCTTTGTTCCATATAATCAATCCTTTTTTGAACAATAGTTGAACGGTAGTTGAACAATGGTTAAACAGTTGTTGAACAATAGTTGAACAGTTGTTAAACCCTTAGAGATACTTCGCTTACGCTCAGTATGACAGAACAAATATCTCTAATCAATTTTTAATTCTTAATTATTTCTCAATCCTTTATTAGTAGTTAGCTAAGAACTAAGAGCTAGCAACTAACAACTAAGTTAAGAACTAAGTATTATTTCTTGGATTATTTTTTCACTGCTAATATTATCTGATACTGCTTCAAAGTTTAGTAGTACTCTGTGCCTCAGTACTGGATAAGCTGCATAGTTAATGTCATCAAAGGCTACATTGTATCTTCCTTCCATTAAAGCTTTTACTCTAGCTGCTTTAATGATTGCCTGTGCTCCTCTAGGGCTTGAGCCATATCTTACATATTTTTTAGTTATTTCTGGACTTAAGCTTTCTTCTGGATGTGTCCCTAGTATAAGCTTCATAGCATAATCCATAACAGGCTTCGCCACAGGAACATCCTTAGCAATATTGGCCATTTTAATAAGCTCTTCTCCATTGCTTACTTTTTCTAATTCATTTTCATTAACTGAGGTGGTAATACTAACTATTTGACTAAGCTCCTCTAGCTTAGGAAACTTAACATCTAACTTAAATAAAAACCTGTCCATTTGAGCTTCAGGCAATGGATATGTTCCTTCCATCTCTATAGGGTTTTGAGTGGCTAATACGAAAAAAGGCTTACTCATGGTATAAGTATGATTACCTACTGTAACGGTCTTTTCCTGCATTGCCTCTAGCATTGCACTTTGAGTTTTTGGTGTTGCTCTGTTTATCTCATCTGCAAGGACTATATTGCTAAATATAGGTCCTTTTTGAAATGTAAATCTGCCGACACCCTTTTCATCTTGAGAAATAATATTAGTCCCTACTACGTCTGCAGGCATTAAGTCTGGAGTAAATTGTATTCTTGAAAATTCTAAATCAAGGACCTTGCCTATTGTCTTTACAAGCTGAGTTTTCCCTAGGCCAGGTACACCTTCTAATAGTACATTGCCTTCACATAGGATTGCAATCAATACCTGTTCTATAACATCCTTTTGTCCTATTATCGCTTTTCCTATTTCTGCTTTGATTTTTTCCGTCTTCTCTCTAAAATCCATTATATCCTTTTCAGCTATTTCCATTTAATACACCTCTATTCTTTAAAAATACAAATTTGAATAAAATCATGATACCTATTTTAGGAATTTAGGATAAAATACTAAGCGAACATTTGCAGGTCACGACTATAATTCTTAGCGAATGCAGGTGAAAAATCCGTTAAGCAACTTGTACTGTTTAAGCGTAGTGAGTTTGCAAGTTGTAGGATTTTTTACCGAAATGAGCTATAGAATTATTCGTGACCGATTATGACCTAACCCGATTCATGAAGTGAATCGATGGTAGGCCAAATGCAAAGGGCTTCAAATTTATGTGAGCGTAGCGAACAAATAAATTTGTTTAGCCCGACTGCTAACCGTGAGCGTGTATTTTATCCTAAATTCCATACTATTCTACACTATTCTAACTCGCTAAAATACTTCCTAATAATCTCCTTGAACTGACCCTTGTCAAGTAGACAACTAATTTAATTAAGTTTTATGCACTTTTGGGTGTGTGGTTTCTATATTCTAAAGGAGCCATACACCCTAATCTTTTTTGAAATCTTTCTTCATTGTAGAATTTAATATATTTGATTATTTCTTCTTTTAAATCTTCAAGAGATTTAAAGGTTTTTCCATAAAACATCTCAGCTTTTAAAATCCCAAAAAATCCTTCCATAGGACCATTATCAATACATTTACCAACTCTAGACATACTTTGTGTCATCCCTGCTTTATTAATCTTACTTTTAAAGGAATTATTAGTATATTGAAAACCTCTATCGCTATGAAA
>NZ_FNQE01000012.1 GCF_900107485.1 Proteiniborus ethanoligenes | reverse complement strand
TTAGTGCGCCCAGCATGGGCATAAACTAGTCGGTGCAAGTCCGATACGGGGGTTGATAGTGCCAACCGTTAGCTCAAGACAAGGGTGTCCATCGTGAGGTGGAATCTGAAGGAAGTCGGCGGCAAAGCTCTGGTCTGAGGTACACGAACTACATTTGAGGCTTAACCCTGTGGATGAGGCTGCTAAACAAGTCAAAGTCCAAAACTATCCGAAACAGGGAAAGTAGATGTAGCAGATATATGGAGTGAAAGTTTACGTTCTTACCTGGGGAGGTCTGGTAGATACACCATTAAAAGATGAAATATCTAAATGGTAACCCATGCAGTGATGTGTGGCTGAACTATCAGAAGTCAGCAGAAGCCATAGTACAAGGTTAGTCATGAATAACCTTGGAAGGGCTGAACATTAAGGAGGTGAGTAGGATTGGCAATCTCAACAAACATGAAAAGAATACAGAAAACCAAGGACTTGGACTGGCTTGTGGAAGTAGGGTTGGAAACTCGAGGTAAACAAGGAGTGTACAGTGATTTGTCGGCGATGTCAAATCTGAAAACCAAGTCGGAATTTAATACTGAACATCTACTCGAAAGAATAGTGGATAAGAGAAATATCTTTGAAGCGTACAAGAAAGTAGTATCTAACAAAGGAAGCCATGGAATTGATGGAATGAAGGTAGATGAACTTCTACCTTTCCTACAAGAACATTACGAAACTTTGAAGACAAGTCTGCTAAGTGGAAAATATAAACCACAGCCAGTAAGACGAAAAGAAATACCCAAACCAAATGGCGGGGTAAGACTCCTAGGAATACCAACCGTAATAGATAGATTGATTCAACAAGCAATAAACCAAGTAATCAATCCCATATTCGATAAGGAGTTTTCAGATAGTAGCTATGGTTTTAGACCCAAAAGAAGTACACATATGGCTCTAAAACAAGCACAGAAATATATCGATGAAGGATACAGATACGTAATAGATATGGATTTAGAGAAATTCTTTGATAATATAAATCATGACCTTTTAATGCATCTAGTGTCAAGAAAGATAGAAGACAAAAGAGTGCTTAAATTAATACGAAAGTATTTAAAATCAGGGATAATGTTAAAAGGTATGCAGGTTAAATCAGAAGAAGGAGCACCTCAAGGTGGCCCACTAAGTCCACTATTAAGTAATATATTACTAGATGAATTAGACAAAGAACTAGAAAGAAGGGGACATAGATTCTGCCGTTATGCTGATGATTGTAATGTTTATGTTAAAAGCAAAAGGGCAGGAGAAAGAGCCCTCGAAAATATCACAAAATTCCTAGAGAAAGAGCTAAAACTGAAAGTAAATACTGAAAAGTCGGCAGTATCTTCACCAACAAAAAGAAAATTCTTAGGATATAGTTTCTACTATGGAAAAGGTGGAATAAAATTTAGAGTCCATGACAAAAGTTATGACAGACTTAAGGAAAAGATTAGAAATATAACTAACAGAAATGTAAGCATGAATTTCAATCATAGAATTAAGAAACTAAATGAAATAGTCGTAGGTTGGGTAAATTATTTTAAATTAGCAGATATGAAGACCAAACTAAAGGAGCTGGACCAATGGATTCGGAGGCGACTTAGAGCCGTGGTCTGGAAGACATGGAAATTAGTCAGAACTAGATTTAAAAACCTAATGAAACTAGGAGTTCCTAAAGGTAAGGCATGGGAATATGCCAACACTAGGAAAAGCTACTGGAGAATATCCAAAAGTCCAATACTAAATAAAACCATAACTAATCAGAAACTGATTAATCATGGTTTTAAAAGTTTAACTTCACAGTATGAGAAATTCAGACTGTCTTAATGAACCGCCAAGTACCGAACGGTATGCTTGGTGGTGTGAGAGGACGGTAATTAAAATAATTAATTACCTCCTACTCGATTGCTTACGATCCTAATAAACCTCATCAAAATTCACTTGTAACAGTTTGAGAAATGCAGACCACTATATAAAAGGCTACTATAGGAAATAGCAACCTTTTATGTAGTGACCTGAAATATAAACCAGCCATCCTTGACCGAAAACTGGAATACACCACCATGCTTTTCCACAATATGTACCATGCTTTTTGTGCCAAAGCCATGCCCCTGTTCTTTTGATACTGGAAGTCCCTGATGAAATATCGGTTCTGTCTGATAGCTGTTGCGGATGTCAATGCACAGTTTGTTATTCTTAGAATACATACGCAGCTTGATATGACGTTCCTTGCTGTCTGCTATATTTTCACAGGCTTGAATAGCATTTTCCAACGCGTTTGACAAGAGCGAACAAAGCTCGGTGTCGCTTAAGGCCAGAGAGTCAGGCAGTTTCGCTTCTGCCGTCAACAGGATTCCCGACTGTTTTGCTTTGGAAGCGAAAGCGGACAAAATGAGATTGACGGTTTCGTTCTCGCAAAAGCGCATGGGTGTGATGGCATCCATGTCGGACTGGGCTATCCGTAGATACTCTTTGATTTCCTCCATATGTCCCTTGGATGCCAGCCCCTGTAAAAGAGCGAAATGGTGGCGCATATCATGCCGATAAGATGCGGCATTCTGCTGTAGCTGCCGCAGAGAAGCAAACTCTGTCTGCGATAGTCGGAATTGTACATCCAGCATATCTCGTTCTCTTTGGAGGATTGCTTGTTTTTGTGTCTCAGCGTAGTAAAGGATAATAAACGCAAAATAGAAAACAGAGATTGTTGAGGGCATGAACTGTACCGCCCATTTCGTGCCGCGGTAAAGCACATCGGTGTAGATGGTGGTAGTGTAGTCGAACATATAGTAAAAAAGCGGCACCCCGCCTAAAAATAAGCAAGACTTAGTGGACACCTCCATAA
This sequence comes from Proteiniborus ethanoligenes, assembly GCF_900107485.1. NCBI lineage: Bacteria > Bacillati > Bacillota > Clostridia > Eubacteriales > Proteiniborus > Proteiniborus ethanoligenes. The sequence continues at coordinate 86,200 of NZ_FNQE01000012.1, read as the reverse complement.
GCTGTCTGACGGACCCGGCCACATACTTTTTCAGGAAATAGTAGAACAGAAACACCGCCGCAATATAAAAAACGTGGTCTGCAAGACTACTGCCTAAGGCAGCTCCCGCAAGGAAACCGAACCAGCGCGGCGCTTGACAGCAAAGATAACCGGAAAGCACGCTGACGGTGGATATGAGCCACGGACGTTTATAGTATAGAGAGAATATCACTATTAGCGGCAAGTGGATAATCAGCGGATACAGCTTTGATGTCAAATCCAAGCCCAAGAGCCACCAACTAGCGGTCTGAACGAAAAGAAAAATTACACAGAGCAAGCCGGTGACGAGCCTGTTTTTTCTTGTGGGCTCTATTCCCGAAAAGAGAACTGACACCGTTATGCCAAAGACCAGAGAAAAACCAAATCGTAAGAGTCCTATCACTGTTACTACCATTTAAAAGCACCTTCCTCCATTTGATTATTCCCCTTCCATTTGATAATTCAGATATTGCTGCTTGATCTCCTTTGCCTTCACCGAATAGCTTTCCAAAGCAAATTCGAGCGATGATGTAAAGAATAAAATCGGCGCGGTTTTGTCAAAATCACGGATTTCTTTTGCGACATCAATGCCCATAAAGCCTGGCATAATAATATCCAGACAGTATATATCAAACCGCTTTCCTTTTACCAAGGCTGAAACCAGGTTAAATCCGTTTGTAAAGACGGCGTATTCGCAGTTTAGATGTTTTGATGATCGGTATAGGTTTATGAACTGTACCATATTGGACAGTTCGTCAATATTATCATCACAGACCGCAATCTGTAGCATAATCATTCCCCCATTTCTCTATTTTCTCAATATAAGTTTAGCATAAAAATCAGATATCTGAAACTACGATTCATGTAGAAAAAACTATGATTCATGTCAAAAAAACATGTTTCATGCAGCGCACATTTTTTTTACTAATTTCTGATAGATTGAACACAAGGGAATGTTCCCTATACAAACCAACAATGAAGGTGCTAAGAATGACTGAAGAGGAGTTTAACAATAAGATTCAACATAGTTTTTTTATGTTCTAAATATAATCATATTTTTAGTAATATCATCCTAAATATAAAAATAGAATAATATATCATGCTAATTTTAATACTAGGAGTGGATAGAAAAGTGAAATTATTAATAATAAGAAAAAGAATATTATTAGTTTTTCCCTTGCTAATCATAGGCTTAGCTTTTATATTTACGAACAAAGACAATTCTGTCCCAACAATGTATTTACCTGTTACAGACAAGGTCATAGCCATAGATGCAGGTCATGGAGGAGTAGACCCAGGTGCTGTAGGCAAGCAAGGCGGCAGGGAGGATGAGATAAATCTGAAAATAGCTTTAAAGCTTCGAAGTTTAATAGAAGAAAATGGAGGCATAGCTATACTTACAAGAAACGATGGAGAAGGATTATACACAGAGGGGTCAAAGACCTTAAGGGAGAAAAAGAATGAAGATTTAAGAAATAGAGGTATAGAAGTTAATGATAATATGCCTGATGTGTTATTATCTATTCATCTAAATAGCTTTCCTGAATCTAAATATTATGGTGCGCAGGCATTTTACAAAAAAGGGTGTGAAGAAAGTAAAAGACTAGCCTTTATTATACAAGAAGATCTAAGAAATATATTAGATAAAGATAATAAAAGAGTACCACAGTCAAGAGATAATATATATTTGATTAGGGAAGCAGAAGCTCCAGCTGTATTAATAGAATGTGGGTTTCTTTCAAATCCCATGGAAGAAAGACTCCTGATGGACTCTAAATACCAGGAGAAAATCGCTTGGGCTATTTATATTGGTGTAATTAGATATTTTAATGAGCAGGAGAATTAATATGTAGGACTAAAATCACTTATTGATATTTCAATCGATAATGAGTATCATATTATATTGAATAATAAATTTGTGAATAATAATTGTGGACAACAATTAAAACTGTGGAAAACTTATTATTATGTAAAGTACTCCTGTGTATATAGATTTTAAAATGGACATAAGCATGTTTACATAAGTTATCCACTTTGAATTGTGGATAATGTGGATAAGGTGGACAGAAAATTGATAATCCATATCAATTGAAATACGTAGTGATAAAGTCCCATTTGATAGAATGCAATTATTTTAGGTTAATATGATTTCTATACAAATAAGTATTAAAAGAAAGCTTTTAAAGCAGAGAAATATATAATAAAATAAGGATATAGCGAGTTTAAATATAATAGTATAAGTAAAAAAATAATAAAAGAAGCAATAGGAGCTGATAATATAATGAAAAACAAGTTTCTTAAAATTGGAGCTATGGTTTCCTTGTTATTATTGATAGTATTTATATTCTTGGCGACAAATATTTGGGGGGTAGATGGAGGCATATACTTTGACGAAAAAATTATATCTTCTGTTCATGAAAACATTAATCCATCTATTAAAGGCTTTATGGTTTTACTTAGCTTCTTAGGTTCTGCAAAGTTTTATTTTATCCTAGCTCCTTTTTTAATTCTATACTTAGTCAAGAAAAAACATATAATTGAGCTTTATGCTCTTTTAATATCCATACTTGGAAGCTATGGCTTAAATGAACTCCTAAAGCTGTTCTTTGGGAGACATAGACCCTATGAATATTTTTTAGTCCAGCAAAAGGGCTTTAGCTTTCCTAGCGGGCATGCTATGATAACACTTAGCTTTTATGCAATGGCTGCATATCTTTATTTAAGAAATAAAGAACTAAATTTGAAAAAATCATTAATTTGGCTCGTAACTATAGTTTTCATAGGGCTAGTAGGCTTTAGCAGAATATATCTAGGAGTTCACTGGCCTACAGATATAGTCGCAGGCTTTAGCGCAGGATATATATGGTTGTATCTGTGCATATTGGGAGTTGAAAGTACTCATAAAAGAAGATATAAAAAACTGCAGACTTAAATGCTCTGCAGTTTTTAGCTTAGATTGCTCATGATTATAATTTTATATTTTTAGATTCCAGCTTATTATGGATATATCTTTGAAGCATTGTCTTAATTACTGCAGCAATAGGTACAGCTAGGAGCATTCCCATTACCCCTGCAAGGCCTCCTCCTAGTATAACAGCAGTGATTATCCAAAATGGACTTAGCCCTACTTGCATTCCTAATATTTTTGGACCAAGGTATAGACCATCAAACTGTTGTAGACCAAAGATAAATACTAGTACCCAAAGAGCTTTTATTGGACTATAGAACAAAGTAACTACAGTAGCAGGTATCATGCCTATAAAAGGTCCAAAGTAAGGTATCATATTAGTAACTCCTACTATAGTACTAAATACAAGGGCATAGGGTGTTCTAAGCATAGCTAGACCAATGAAACAAAGTATACCTATAATTGTAGAATCTATAATTTTCCCTATTAAATATCTTGAGAATATTGTATTAGATTCTCTCCCAATCTCAATAATTCTATTTGCTTTTGTAGGATCAAACAACGCATACATCAAAGCCTTGGACTGCTTTTTAAACAAATCTTTATCCTTAAGCATGTATATGGATATTACAATTCCAAGAGCAAAATTTGTTAAAGCAGATGTTATTGAAGATGTAATATCAATAAGCTGTACAATTGTTTTATTTAGTATTGGATTAATAGTTTTAGCTAATTCTTCAAGTATATTTGAAAGGTTCTCATATAGATAATCTGTAACACCTAGCCTATCTAAAATACCGAAATTAAATGTATGTGTATTAAAATATTCTTCTGTAGTTTTTATAAACTTAGGTATTTCCTTAAACAAACTTCCAAGTCCCATTGCAACTTTTGGAGTCAATATTGTAATTATTAAAGTGACTATGCAAAGAAGTATTGTGTATACTATAAGGATATTCCATATTCTCTTAAGCTTAAATTTTTTCTCAATAAATAAAAGCATTGGATTTAAAATATAAGCAATACCGAAAGCCCAAAAAAATGGTTTAAGTAGATTAGTATATGGAGCGAATGATTTTGGAACAGTTACAAACTTAAAAATAAAAATAGAAATAATTATAATAGGTAAAAGATTTAAATATTTTTTCCTCTCTTTTATATCAATCAACTCCTCTTATAGTGATCACATTTATTATATCATTAGTTAGATACAAATAATATCGGTTCATAGAACTTTTTGTCCATAAATATATAAATTTATATATTTAATGTAGATTAATAGTATGATAACATTGTAATATGATTTTACATATGATTAAAGTAATAAGGAAGTATTATTTATGAGTATTTTTGAGGTTATTATGCTTTTATGCTTTGGACTAGCCTGGCCTTTTTCAATACATAAGTCATATAAGACCAAAACATCTGAAGGGAAGAGCTTAATATTTTTTATTGTAATAATCATAGGATATATATCAGGTATAATAAACAAAATATTATATAGATATGACCATGTGGTGTTTCTTTATGGATTAAACGCAACAATGGTATTTGTAGATGCTATGTTATATTTAAGATATAAAAAAATTAATAAGAATGCTTAAAATAATAATTTAATATTATGGAGGCTTACAATGGACATTCAATTAAAATCATATAAAAAGGATTTTCAGTATTCATATTCTTTAGGAGTATTTCCTACTCTAGAGCTAATCAAATATAAGAGAGAAGAAACTCTTATGGTTTTATTGAGTGCAGATAGCACAGAGAACGAAGGGGTAATAAAGATAATAGAATTGTGCAATAAATACAATATTAAATTCGAGATAAACGACAAGGCAATAAACAGAATATCAAAAAAAGAAAATTGCTATGCCATAGGAGTATTTGAGAAATATGAACAAAAGCTAAATAGCCATAACAATCATATAGTATTAGTAAATCCTAGTGATATGGGAAATCTGGGGACTATTGTGAGGACTATTCTAGGCTTTGGAATAAAAGACTTGGCTATCATAAGACCAGGTGTAGATATATTTGATCCTAAGGCTATAAGAGCCTCTATGGGAGCAGCCTTTAAAATAGCTTTTCAATATTTTGATAGTATTGATAGCTATTTAAATACCTACAACCATGACATTTATACTTTTATGCTAAATGCAAAGGAAAGCTTACATAATGTTCATATAGATTCAAGGAAGCCTTTTTCTTTAGTATTTGGAAATGAAGGAAGTGGCTTAAGTGACGAGTTTATTAACATAGGTACTAGCTTAATAATTCCTCATAGTGATGATATTGACTCTTTAAATCTATCTATAGCAGTAGGAATTGCAGCATATGAGTTTGCTAAAAAAACCGTATAGCACCTCTAAATCTTCTTCTCCAGTGTCGCTCAAGCCTACTTATTAGCAATCCGCTTTTGGGAGACATATGAACAAATTCTCTATCACTAATCATAATACCAGCATGGGTTATTACGTCATGGCTAATGACAAAATAAGCTAAATCAAGAGCCTGAAGCTCGTCGATTTTTACATCTTTATATCCTAGACTTTTAATTCCCCTGATATATCTTTCAGGGTCTTTTTTGTACCATTCCTCTTCAATAGGCTTTCCATCATCTCCAGGAACATATATGCCAAAATCCTCATAAAAAAGCTTTATAAAGCCAAGACAATCAATGCCTTCCTCTAAAATTCTACCATTTCTAAGAAATTTAGCATTTCTATATTTCTTTAATACTCCATAAATTTTTTCTTGAATATTTTCCTCCACTAATGATCCCTCCAAATATGTATGAATTAGAAAAATGAACCTTATATTATAATATGAAGCAGCTTTTAAATAGTGACCATAAAGAGATAAAAACATTATATATTTATGAGAGCTGTGAAAAATGCCTGATTAGAGTTTGATGTCGAAAAATAGTAGATCTATAAAATAGCTATGCATTAGGATTACCTATAAGACAGGATTAGGATATAGAGAAATTTAATTGTTAAATTTGTGCCAAGCTTTATATAATTATATTGAATAAACAAGAATGGAGTGATAGATATGAAAAATGGCAAGTGGAAGATAATAGGCTCAGGAGCAGTATTAGGCATATTAGCAGCATTACTTGTCAAGTTTGGTAATCCAGTTAACATGGGTATATGTGTTGCCTGCTTTTATAGAGATATAGCAGGAGCATTAGGCTTACACAGGGCCGCAGTAGTACAATATATTAGACCTGAAATAATTGGATTTATACTTGGAGCTTTTATATTTGCCAAGGCTAAAGGTGAATTTAAGTCAAGAGGAGGCTCTTCACCCGTTTTGCGTTTTGTATTAGGATTTTTTATGATGATAGGGGCACTTGTGTTTTTGGGCTGTCCACTTAGAATGATTTTAAGGCTTGCCAATGGAGACTTAAACGCTTTAGTAGGTTTAGTAGGGTATATAGTTGGAGTACTGATTGGTATCCAATTCTTAAAGAAAGGATTCACATTAGGCAGAAGTATAAAGCAGCCTGAAGCAGCAGGATACGTTATGCCTGCAATTGCTGTAATATTACTTGTATTATTAGTAATTGCTCCTTCATTTATATTCTTTAGTCAAGAGGGACCAGGCTCAAAAACGGCGCCTATTTTAATGGCTTTAGGAGCAGGGCTTATAGTTGGTCTAATGCTTCAAAGAACAAGACTCTGTACGGCTGGTGGAATTAGAGATGCATTTTTAATTAAGGATTTTCATTTCTTATGGGGATTAATAGGAGTATTTGTATTTGCACTTATAGGTAATCTAATATTTAACCCAGCTTCTTTTAAAATTGGCTTCGCTGATCAACCAATAGCACATACAGATCATCTGTGGAATTTCTTAGGGATGACTTTAGTAGGACTAACAGCAGTGCTTCTTGGAGGATGTCCGCTTAGGCAGACTATTTTAGCAGGAGAAGGAGATACAGATGCAGCAGTAACTATATTAGGGTTAATAGTAGGAGCAGCTTTTGCCCATAACTTTGGTTTAGCTTCTAGCGGAGCAGGTAGCACCACAAATGGTAGAATAGCAGTAATAATAGGACTTGTAGCAGTCATAGCTATTGCAGCTTCTGTTGTATCTACTGCAAGTAAAGCTAAGAAGATTCAGATACAAAATGAAGGAGGTCGTATAAATGGCTAATCTAGTAGATGCAAGAGGCAGATCTTGTCCAGAACCAGTTATAATGACTAAAAATGCGATAGAAAGTGGGCAAGAAGGTATAAAAGTACTTGTAGATGCTCAAGTAGCAGTTGAAAACATAAAAAGATTTGCTACTAGCCAAGGCTATAAGGTAGAAGTAGAAGAAAGAGAAGATGAATACTCTCTAACTTTAAGAAAATAGGTGACAATGTGGAAAATTATTATTGCATAGTTACATTTCATACAACTAATCATGCACTTAACTTTGAGAAAGCAATGAAAGAAAAAGATATTGATGTAAAGCTAATGCCTGTTCCTAGACAGGTTAGTTCTAGCTGCGGAACAGCAGCACAATTTCCATGTAGTATGAAGAGAGAGATAGTTAATATATGTGGAGAGAAACATATAGAAATAGATGAAATACATAAAATTTATCAAAAAGAAAGTAATAGTCTATTATCAAAATTATTTAAAGCTAGCAAATAAAAATTATTATTTAAGAAAGCAAAAAAAAAGGGATATGCTTAATATTAAGCAATATCCCTTTTTATAATATTAAATAGTTTAAGAATTCATAGCTTCAAGATACTCATCATAAGTCATCCTTTTATCTATAAGTCCTGAAGGAGTAATCTCAATTATTCTATTCGCAATAGTTTGTATAAACTGATGGTCATGTGAAGTAAATAAAATGTTACTCTTATAATCCTTAAGACCATTATTTAAAGCAGTAATAGATTCTAAGTCTAAATGGTTCGTCGGCTGATCTAAGACTAACACATTTGCAGTACTTAGCATCATCTTCGAGAGCATACACCTTACTCTTTCACCACCAGAGAGAACCTTGGCCTGCTTTAGAGCCTCTTCACCTGAGAAAAGCATTCTTCCTAAAAAGCCTCTCAGGTAGCTTTCTGATTTTTCTTCGGAAAATTGACGCATCCAGTCTACAAGATTTAACTCAACATCATTGAAAAACTCAGAGTTATCCATAGGGAAATAAGCCGTAGTTATAGTTACTCCCCATTTATACTCTCCACTATCAGGCTCTATCTCGCCCATTAATATTTTTAATAGAGTAGTATTTGCAATTTCATTTTCTCCTACAAAAGCAATTTTATCGTCTTTAGCAACTGTAAAGCTAATATTATCTAACACCTTAACACCATCTATGGTTTTAGATAAGCCTTCTACAGTAAGTATGTTGTTGCCTACCTCTCTTTCAGGCTTAAAGCCAACAAAAGGATATCTCCTATTAGATGGCTGAATATCATCTAAAGAGATTTTTTCAAGAAGCTTTTTACGAGAGGTTGCTTGTCTTGACTTAGAAGCATTTGCACTAAAACGGGCAATGAAATCTTGAAGCTCCTTAATCTTTTCTTCCTTCTTCTTGTTTTGGTCCTTCATCATTTGAAGGGCAAGCTGGCTAGATTCGTACCAAAAGTCATAGTTTCCAACGTATAGCTTAATCTTCCCAAAATCTATATCAGCCATATGAGTACAGACCTTATTTAAGAAATATCTATCATGGGATACTACGATGACAGTTCCTTCAAACTGAATTAAGAACTCCTCAAGCCATGCTATAGCTTTAATATCTAAGTGGTTAGTAGGCTCGTCTAAAATTAATATTCCAGGCTTACCAAAAAGAGCCTGGGCTAGGAGCACTTTAATCTTATCATTACCTGAAAGCTCTTTAACATTTTTAGTGTGTAGCTCAATACCTATACCTAGGCCTTGAAGTAGTGAAGAGGCTTCGGATTCTGCTTCCCATCCATCTAGCTCTGCAAACTCACACTCAAGCTCAGATGCCTTTATTCCATCTTCATCTGTAAAATCTGGTTTTGCATAGAGAGCATCCTTTTCCTTCATTATTTCATAAAGTCTAGCATTCCCCATTATTACAGTTTCTAAAACAGGATAATCATCATATTGGAAATGGTCTTGCTTTAGCACAGACATACGAGCATCTGGAGCTATGCTTACTTCGCCTGTAGTTGATTCTATTTCACCAGATAGAATCTTTAAAAAAGTACTTTTTCCTGCACCATTTGCTCCAATAACACCATAGCAGTTGCCAGGGGTAAATTTTATATTTACATCAGAAAAGAGCTTACGTCCTCCAAACTGCAAGCTTAAATTTGTTACATTAATCATACTACTAATACCTTCCTTCACTTGAAATAACAATCCTCGTGATATTGTACCATAAAACAGTTTAATATAGAAGTAGCAAAGTATTTTACTCTGTACAAGTTTCATTTTTAATCTCTTATCCTAATATAATTAATAGTAATGCTAAAATTAAAAACTAAATGATATAAGAGCTTTTAAATACTGACATGGAAACTGGAGGTAATAGCTTTGAATGATAAAATTAGGATAGGTATTGTAGGCTATGGGAATCTAGGAAAGGGAGCCAGATTAGCTATTGTTCAAAACCCTGATATGGAGCTAATAGCTATATTTACTAGGAGAAATGTGGATAGTATACATGTAGAGGATAAACAGGTTAAGGTTTTAAATATTCATATGGCAGAGGAATATGTAGACCTTATAGATGTAATGCTATTGTGTGGAGGTTCAGCAGTAGACCTTCCGATTCAAGGTCCATACTTTGCAAGTATGTATAATACTGTAGATAGCTATGACAATCATGGGAATATTTCTGAATATTTTAGAGACATGGATAAGGCCTCTAAACTCAAAGGTAAAACCAGTACAATTTGCATAGGCTGGGATCCTGGATTATTTTCTATGAATAGAATATTATTTGAATCCATATTACCTAAGGGTGAAAGCTATACTTTTTGGGGGCCTGGACTTAGTCAAGGGCATTCAGACGCCATAAGAAGAGTAGTAGGAGTAAAAGATGGAGTACAATATACTATTCCTATAAAGGATGCATTAGAAGCAATACGTAGGGGGAAAACTCCTCAGCTGACTACTGGAGAAAAGCATATTAGAAAATGCTATGTAGTAGAGGAGGAAGGAGCAGATAAAGATAAAATCCTAAAGGAAATTAAATCTATGCCTAATTATTTTTTAGATTATGATACAGAGGTAATATTTATTTCAGAAAAAGAATTAAAAGAAAACCACTCACAAATGCTTCATGGTGGTTTTGTCATTAGATGTGGGAGTACAGGTAGAGAGTATGATAACAATCATTTAATGGAATTTTCACTAAAGCTAGATAACAATCCAGAATTTACTTCCAGTATTTTGCTAGCCTATGCAAGGGCCACATATAAGCTCAATAAGGAAGGTCATGTAGGAGCAAAGACTGTATTTGATATACCACTAAAATACTTATCAAACAGAACCTCAGTAGATTTATGTAAAAGCCTACTTTAAAACACATGCTAAGCTAATCATCAAATTCCTTTAGTTTTCTATAGAGAGTCATTCTAGGTATGCCTAAAACTCTAGCAGCTTCTGCCTTGTTATTATTGCATTTTAGCAAAGTATCTTTAATGATTCTCTTTTCTATTTCTAAAAGAGTGTTTTTTAAAGAGCCGTTCTTTAGTTCGCAACTATCTTCATTAGAAGTATGGAAGTTATTATTTATCTCTTCAATAATATAATCAGGGATATCACTTTCATTAACGACTTTTCCCTTAGTATTTACAGCAATACGCTCTACAATATTTTTTAATTCTCTAACATTCCCTGGCCAAGAATAGGCTTTAAGAATTTCTATAACATCATCAGGAAATCTTTTATAGATATTAAAGTTTTGATACATGGAAGTAATGAAATGGTTTATGAGCAAAGGGATATCGTCCTTTCTTTCCTTCAGACTGGGTACATTAAGATTTAGGACGTTTAATCTATAAAATAAATCCTGTCTAAACTTATTTTCTTTAACCTTATCTTCAAGACTATAATTTGTAGCAGCTATTATTCTAATATCTAGCTGTACTATTTCATTACTGCCAATCTTTTCTATTTCCTTTTCTTGCAACACTCTAAGAAGCTTAGCCTGTAGGCCGAGAGGGAAGTCGCCAATCTCATCTAGAAAAATAGTTCCCCCATTGGCTAATTCAAACTTACCAATTTTGCCAGTGGACTGGGCTCCTGTAAAGGCACCTTTTTCATATCCAAATAGCTCAGATTCGATTAAGGATTCAGGAATAGCAGCACAGTTTACCCTAATAAAGGGGCCGTCTTTTCTATTGCTTAAGGAATGTATTGAGTGGGCAAATAACTCTTTACCTACTCCGCTTTCTCCTGTAATCAGTATAGGAAAGTCATTAGTAGAATAAATTTTTGCCTGCTCCTTACACTTTTCGCCTAAGTATGATTGGGTCAATATATCATCAAAAGTATATTTGGTTTTATAGACATCAGCAATTTTATTTGCCTTGTTTACCTTAAGAGTTTTAATCAAGCTATTTTCTTCTGAAATTTCATAAAGATAGTTTAAGTCTTCTATTAATATAATACCTACCCCACCTATAATAGTGTCCTTATAAAATAGTGGAATCCTATGTACTATTGATTCACGCCCACTATGAAATCGATGCTTTTGACCAATTTCTGCATGACCAGTTTTGACAACTATGGGCAGTCTTACAGAAGGATCAATTTCTGACAAATGCTTTCCTGTAACATCCTCTAAGCCTATATTAAGATAATCTAAAAAAGCCTGATTCATTATGATAACCTTGCCTTCTGTATCTATAAAGTTTATTGGTATAGGCAATTGATTAAAAAGCAAGGAAGTCATAGAAACAAAAATATCTCTAATTTCATTTGGGTCAACGGAAGCCTCTGGATACTTTTTCAAAACAATCCCCCATTTTTAAAATTTTATATATTAGTTTTAATTTAACACTATATTATCCTCAAGTCAATGAAAGCTGTAAATAATTGAAACAAAATGTTACATGTAACAAAAAGTATCACTATTAGATATTAGGCTAATCCTATATTTAGAAAATTATTGTACATTTATATAGTAACAAAAAGTTACACATGAAAAAGTATGAAAATAATTTTTTTTTGAAACATTGAAAAATGAAGCTTTATAGATAGGAATAACTTTGGCATGACAATTGCTATTATATAGAACTGAAGGTTAAGAAAACCTTTCCAAAAGGTTTTAATAAAATATCTAATATATTCAATAATTAAAATACACAAAAACAATAAGGAGGCATAATTATGGAAAAAGATTTTAGGGTAGGAATTGTTGATTATTCCTTGTATCTTCCAGAGGAAACAATAACAGCAGAGGAGCTATCAAAATTAGTAAACATTAAACCAGAAATACTCAGAGAAAAAATGGGAATCAATAGAAAATACGTAGGTGGACCTGAGGATCATCCAGTGATGATGGCAACAAAAGCTGCAAAGGATTTATTAAATAATACAAAATTAGATCCAAATGACATTGATATGATACTTTATGCAGGTGAAACATATTGCGAGTATGTATGCTGGACGGCATCTATTAAAATACAAAGTGAGCTAGGTGCTGATAATGCCTTTGCATGGGATATGGGCTTAAGATGTGCAGCAACTCCATTAGCTATGAAAATAGCAAAAGATATGATGTATGCAAATAAAAACATGAAAAACGTCCTTATAGTAGGTGGAAATGCAAACGCATATTTAGTTGACTATAAGGATCCAGTTCAATCTTTTATGTTTAACATGTCGCCAGCAGGGATTGCAATATTACTTCGTAGGGATCATGATGAAAATGAGTTATTAGGCACTGGAATAATTACTGATCATGTATTTTGTGATGATGTATATGGCAAATATGGTGGCTCCTTACATCCAATAACAGAAGAAATAGCAAAGGATCCAGAAACATTAAGAAAAGCTCAGCTACTAGTAGTACCAGACGGAGAAGGAATGAAAAAAAGACTAGGAGAGAAATCATTACCTAACTTTACTGGAGCTGTAAGATTAGCTTTAGAAGATTCAGGACTAGAGGAGAAGGACATAGACTTTATAGGTATAACTCACATCAATCCTAAAGCACATTATGCCATAATGGACAATCTAGGCATTGACAAAGAAAAAACCGTATATTTAGCAGATGATGGGCACTGTGGCCATGTGGATCAATTTCTTGCAATAGACTATGGAATAAAGCAAGGCAAGGTAAAGGAAGGAGACATATGTGCATTGTTAGGGGCTGGAACAGGATATGCATTTACTTGTTCAATGGTTAGATGGGGAAAAGTAAGGTAGATAGGAGATGGGGAACTTATGTATAGCATAGAAGAAATATATAAAGGTAAAACCAAAACTATAGGTGAAGCTCTCAAAATGATTAAATCACATGATTTTATTATTACAGCTCTAGGGGGAAGTGAACCTACAGCTATACTAAAGGAGCTTCACAAGATAAAGGATAACGGAGTAAAAGGATGTCATCTTACAAATTGCTTGCCTATGGGTAATTATGAGTTTATTAATAATCCAGAATACGAAGACAGCATATTTGTAAATGGTTGGTTTTATTCACCACCTTTAAGAACTGCTCAAGCTAATGGCAATGTATCACATGTTCCTCAGCATTTACATTCTGCTTATACTAAAAGAAGATATGCAATAGATGGTAGAAGATTAGTCCTATTGGCAAGCTGTTCTCCAATGGACAAGCATGGAAATCTAAGCTTATCTTTAGGTTGTACTTATGAAAGAGATGTGATAGATGAAGGAGCAGTTGTAATAGTAGAGGTAAACCCAAATCTTCCGAGGACTTTTGGAGATACAACAGTGCACATAAGTGAGATAGATGCTTTAGTAGAAGTAGATTATCCAGTTATAGCACTGCCAGAAGCACCTATATCAGAAAAGGATAGGATAATAGGAAACTTAATCGCAGAGCTAGTAGATGATGGCTCGACTATACAGCTGGGAATAGGCGGTATCCCGAATGCAGTAGCAGAAGCCTTAAAGGTGAAAAAACATCTTGGAATCCATACAGAAATGTTTACAGACGGCATGGTAGATCTAATAAAATGTGGAGCAGTAGACAACTCAATGAAAACACTATATCCACACAAATCAGTAGCTACATTTGCACTTGGCTCTAAAAAGCTATATGACTTTTTAGATGATAATACTACCGTATTATTTAAAAATGGGAAATGGACTAATGCACCCTATGTTGTAGGACAAAACCATAAGATGGTTTCTATAAATACATCTATAGAGGTAGACTTTTTTGGACAATGTGCATCCGAATCCATAGGACCAGTTCAGATATCAGGTACAGGAGGACAATCAGATACAGCTGTAGGAGCTCAAATATGCCCCGATGGGAAATCCTTTATAGCATTGTATTCTACAGCACAGGTGAAAAATGAAGAAGGGGAGAGAGTTACTGTATCCAAGATAGTACCTATGCTAAAGCAAGGTAGCATAGTAAGCTTATCTAGAAATGATGTAGATCATGTAGTCACAGAATACGGCGTAGCATGGCTTAGAGGAAGGTCTATAAAAGAGAGAGTAGAGAGGTTGATTAACATAGCACATCCTGATTTTAGAGATGAACTAAGATTCCATGCAAAGAAAAATATGATATGGTAATAAATCAGCAAGATTTAAATAAATAGGGTTTAAAACCTAAGAAAAGAGGAGGGATATTATGAAGGTTATTGGAATTGTAGGAAGTCCAAGAGAACATAGCAACTCAGCATACTTTGTAGAAGTAGCCCTAAAAAAGCTTCAAGAGCATGGTATAGAAACAGAGCTTATAAGCCTTAGGGGAAAACGAATTCATCCATGTACAGGCTGCTATGGCTGTGTTACAGCAAAGGAATGCACCTTAGAAAAAGATGATTTTGATGAGGTGTTTAATAAGATGCTAAAGGCAGATGGAATTATAGTAGGCTCACCTGTATATAATTCTTCTACTCCAGCGGATCTTAAAGCCTTACTAGATAGAGCAGGGTTCTTAAGCAGATGGATTAATAATGAAATGAAGGATAAAGCCGAAAGCTATGATTGGAAAGGAACGGCTTTTTCAGGAAAGGTTGCAGCACCTATTACAGTAGCTAGGAGGGCAGGACAGAATTTTGCCTTTGCAGAGCTTTTACTATGGTTTACTGTAAATGACTTTATTGTTATTGGATCTCACTACTGGAATGTAGGAGTTGCAGGCAAAGGAGGTGCAGTAGACGCAGATAAGGACTTAGAAGGAATAGGCATTATGGAACATATGGCAGATAACATGGCCCATGTAATTAAACAGCTTAAAAAATAAAAATATACTTTAAAAGCTGAACAAAAGCTATAGAAGAATAGAACTGTAAATAATTAAAATCAAAGATAAATAAGGGGGAAATGTTTTGAAAAGAAAAGTAATTTCTTTATTGTTAGTTATAGTTATTATGTCCTCACTATTATTAGCAGGCTGTGGAAGCAAGACAACGGGTGGTGTAGATAAAAGCCAACCTATTAGAATCGGGGGAATTACATCCTTAAGTGGTGCTCTACAAGATTATGGTCAACAAAACCAAAGAGGATTTATGCTAGGACTAGAATATGCTACAAAGGGAACTATGGAAGTAGCAGGTAGAAAAATAGAGGTTATTTGGGAAGACACTACAACTGTGCCTGACGTAGCAAGAGAAAGAGCAATAAAGCTATTAGATCAAGATAAGGTTGATATATTAGTAGGACCTGCATCATCCTCTGATGCTGCGGCAATTCTAGAGCTTGCGGAAGAATTTAAGAAGGTAATTGTACTTGAACCAGCAGCAGCAGATTTTTTAACTGGACCAAGCTGGAACAGATACACATTCCGTACAGGTAGAAACTCAGCACAAGATGCTAATGCAGTTGCGAACGTTATTGTCACTGGCAAACCAGGCGCTAAGGTTGCTACATTGGCACCAGATAGTGCATATGGAAGATCAATGGTAGAGCCTGCTGTTAACTCCTTAAAAAATAATGGAGCAGAGCTAATACATCAAGAGTTTCCACCAGCAGAAACTACAGATTTCACACCATATATATTAAGAATTAGGGAAGCTAGGCCAGATTATCTTATTGTTATTTGGGCAGGAGCTAACAACCCATGGGGTCAATTAATGGAGCTAAACCTAGAGCAATATGGTATACAAATAACTGCAGGAGTAGCTGAGATTGCAGCTTTAAAAATGATGCAGCCTATGATAGGAATGCATGGCTATACCTTATATTATAATAGTGTTCCTCAAAATCCTGTTAATGATTGGCTAGTTGAAAAGCATAAGGAAAAGTATGGACAAGTGCCAGATATTTTCGTGTCAGGAGGAATGGCTTCTGCTATAGCAATAGTTACAGCTTTAGAGAAAACCGGTGGAAATGCTGATGCAGAAGAGCTAATCAAAACTATGAGAGGCATGGAATTTGATAGCCCAACTGGCAAGAGATACTTCCGTGAAGAAGATCATCAAGCAATACAGGTGTTATATGAGATCATACTGACAGAAGTAGAGGGTGTAGATCATCCAGTACCAAAACTAGTACGTGAAATACCAGCAGAGGATATAGCACCACCAATAACAGTTCCAGCTGATGCAAAACGCTAGTACACAAAGAAATTACAAACAAGCCTAAATAGAAAATAACCCTTACTTAAAATATAAAATCTTAATATTTTTAGAATCATAATCAATAAGACCTTCTTTTTTCATTTTGCTTAGCTCTCTGAAAAAAGAAGGTCTTTGTATTCCAAGTCTTTCAGAGAGTTCTTTTTTCGTAATATTTAATTTAATAGTGGTATTTTTCTGAATATAGTATTCGTAATTCAGAAATTCAATTATTTTATCACGAATGCTTTTTATTGATATAAACTTAATTTTATCTGTAAGAATCAATGTTTTATCTGAAAGACATTGAAAAAACTGGACTAAAAATTCCTTGTTGCTTTGGCAAAGCTCTATAATTAACTCTTTTTTTATATGGAGTACCTTAGAGCTAGACGTAGCTATAATAGTCATAGGATATTGATTATTTTCTGAGAAGGCTAAGTTGCCACCCATAATATCTCCAGAGGATAAAGAGGTTATTGTTAATACATCTCCACTTTCATCAATCCTCTGGATAGCTATATCTCCCTTTAATATCACATCAACAGTATTACACTTTTCATTTTGCAAATAAATAATTGAATTTTTATTATAATTTTTAATTTCAAATTTATTAGATTGAAAGTATTCATCTATTTCATTAGGAGAAAGCATGTTAAACAGGTGGATTTGAGCTAGAAAATCCTTGTATTTATTAATATTCATAAAAAAACCTCCAAAAAGTAACCATAGTTACTTTTTATTATATCATTACAAATTATAATTAAGTAGAATAACTTTTAAAGGAGATGACTTATGGATATTTTCACAAAGGGCCTATGGCTAATCACAGGAATATGGTTTATTGTATCTATGATTAAAGACAAGAAAAAGACATTAAATGCAATGAAAATGTCAAAAAAAATGATGGGTAATATGGTAGGGCAAATAGTAGGTATACTGTTCTTAATAGGACTTATTCTCACATTTATACCTCCACATGTAATCAAAGAGTACCTAGGCAGCTCTAATGTTATATTAGCCACATTACTTTCAGCAGCTTTAGGAAGTATTACTCTAATACCAGCCTTTATTGCATTTCCATTAGTAGGTTCAATAGTAGATATGGGAGCTAGCATAGTACCTGCAGTAGCATTTTTAACTACATTGACCATGGTTGGATTAGTTACATTTAACCTAGAAAGACAGGAGTTTGGTAGTAAATTTGCCATAGCTAGAAATAGCCTTAGTTTTGTATTTGCAATACTTATATCTGTAGCAATGGGGGTAATACTATGATAGAGAAATTAAAGAAAAATAAATTTTTAGTAATAGTTGGGGCAATATATATAATATTATTTTTAACTAACACAGAAAAAGCAACCTTATCTGTAAAGAATAGTGGCTATTATATAAAAGAAATGCTTATGATAATGCCAGTAGTATTCTTGCTTACATCATTACTAGAGGCATGGGTACCTAAGAAGATGATAATGGAGCATTTAGGTGAAGGCTCAGGCTTCAAAGGCTCATTTATATCATTGCTATTAGGAAGTATATCAGCAGGACCCATATATGCAGCTTTCCCAATATGTAAAACTCTGCTAAAAAAGGGGGCTAGCATATCTAATATAGTAGTTATATTGAGTGCTTGGGCTGTTATTAAGATTCCTATGCTCGCTAATGAAGCAAAGTTTTTAAGCCCAAAGTTCATGGCTACAAGATGGGTATTTACAACTATATCAATATTTTTGATGGGTTATATAATATCAAAGCTAGTGAAAAAAGAAGATTTACCTATGGAAAATGAGGAAATAGAGGAAGGTACTATAATACTAAAATCAGAATTTTGCATAGGCTGTGGTATATGTGAAAAACTAGTTCCAGAACACTTTTTCATGGAAGGAAATAAGGCTTTAGTTATAAATAATAAGGTTACAGAAGAAACAGAAACCAAGGCCCAAAAAATTCAAGAAAAATGTCCAGCAAAAGCAATACAAGTAGGATAACCTATGGGAGACCATAGGTTTTTTTAACCCTTTTCAGGCTCATAAGGATCCTCTTCATAGTCAAACTCAGGCTTTTTCATAGTAGACTTGTTAGTAAATCCTTTGTATTTGTTATTGCTTCTGCTTATGTTTTTTAATCTATCATAGCTATCCTCTTCATAATCAAATTCTGTTTTGAAAAAGTTATGCTTACTAATGATAATCACATCCTTTAAAATATCATTAATATTTTACCATATTTGAGTTTCTCATGTCTAATACTACTAAATAATAAGACTATAGTATAGTTGTTGATCGGGTATCCAATGGGATACTAATTTTTTTGTAAAGAGAAAACATGTTAGCCATCTAAATAAAAAACATATAAACTTGCACTATAAATATGTATTGACTAGGACGTAAGATAATGCTATCATTATTAATATGATTAGGCGACTAACTAAATGGAGGTTAAAAATGTGGAGAAAATAGATAAAGGTTCATTATATTATATTTTTCTAGAAATATTAAGACTTCATCATCATCGGACCCATGTACTTCTTGATGAGATAGGAATATATCCTGGGCAACCACACTTATTATTTATATTAAATAAGAAAGACGGACAGAGTCAAAAAGAATTATCAGAGAAGTTAAAAATAACCCCTGCCACCATAACAGTAATGCTAAAGAGAATGGAGAGGGTAAATCTAGTAGAGCGTAAACAAGATACTGAAGACCAAAGGGTATCTAGAGTATATCTTACGGATAAAGGCAAAGAAATATGTAGTAAAGCAATGGGTATAATAAAGAACCTTGAGGAAGAATGTTTTGGAAATTTTACAGTAGAAGAAAAGATAATTTTAAGAAGATTACTGATGCAAATGCGAGATAATTTATCTATACCAGACAGCAAACAGTAAATACTATTTAGGAGGTTAGCATGTTAAAGTTATTTAAGGAATTCAAGCCATTCGCTATATCAATAGGTGTTATAATAGCCTTACTTTTCCTTCAAGCCAGTGCAGAGCTTGCTCTACCCGACTATATGTCAAATATAGTTAATGTGGGGATTCAGCAAAATGGAATAGAAAATGCAGTACCTGAAGTAATGAAAGCTGACAATATGGAAAAAGTTAAAGTTTTTTTAAATACAGAAGAAAGAGACCTAGTGGATAATAGCTATAAGCTAATAAACAAGGAAAGCTTAGAGGGAAATGAATATGAAAAATATCTAGAGAAATATCCAGCATTAGAAAAGATAAATCTATATGCTTTAGATACTGATTCAAAAGAAGATATTGGAAATATGAATTCTTTTCTAAGTAAGGCTCTATTTATTGTAGACAGCATAGAAAAAAGAGGCTCAGGAAACGTAGCCCCAGAAAACATGAAAAAAGACCCTTTTGCAAATTTCCCTGAAGGAACGGACCCATTTTTAGTATTAAATAATTTGCCTAGGGAACAATTAGATGCTCTAAAGCTTCAAATCACAGAGCAGCTTTCAAATATGCCCCAAGCTATTATAGAACAATCAGCCATAAACTATATTAAAACTCAATATGAAGATTTAGGAGTAGATATTAGAAAAAACCAATCTAATTATATACTATATATAGGTGGAATCATGCTTCTTATTGCACTTATAAGCATGATAGCATCAATAGCTGTAGGCTTTCTATCAGCAAAGGCATCCTCAGGACTTGGTAGAAACTTAAGATATAAGGTATTTAAGAAAGTAACTGCCTTTTCTAATGGTGAATTCGATAACTTTTCTACGGCTTCCTTAATAACTAGAAGTACAAACGATATACAACAGGTGCAAATGTTTACAGTAATGATGTTAAGGATGGTATTCTATGCACCTATTCTAGGAGCAGGTGGGGTAATAAGGGCTCTAAGAACAAACACATCAATGGCATGGATAGTTGCAGTTGGAGTTATGGCTATTCTTACATTAGTAATAGTGCTTTTTGCTATAGCTATGCCAAAGTTTAAAAGCCTACAGAAGCTTGTTGATAAGGTTAATCGTGTAATGAGAGAGGCCCTCAACGGAATGCTGGTAATCAGAGCCTTCAATACTCAGAAGTTTGAAGAAAAGAAGTTTGACAATGCAAATAAAGATTTAACAAAAACTAATCTTTTTGTATCAAGATTAATGACTATGATGATGCCTACCATGATGCTTATTATGAATGGTATAACATTACTAATTATTTGGGTAGGGGCACATGAAATAGACAAGGGTGCAATACAGGTAGGAGATATGATGGCATTTATGCAATACACAATGCAGATAATCATGTCCTTCCTTATGATATCAATGATATCAATAATGCTACCAAGAGCATCTGTATCAGCTCAAAGAATTTCTGAAGTGCTAGATGAAAAGCTTACGGTTGAAGATCCTACAAATCCTAAAGAGTTTAAATATGATATGAAGGGATTAATAGAGTTTAGAAATGTTAGCTTTAAATATCCAGGTGCAGAAGAATATGTTCTTGAAAATATATCATTTACTGCAAAACCAGGAGAAACTACTGCATTTATTGGGAGTACAGGAAGTGGCAAGTCAACACTTATCAACCTAATACCGAGATTCTATGATGTTACAGAAGGCGAAATACTTCTTGATGGCATAGATATAAGGCATGTTAGACTTCGTGACTTAAGAGAAAAGCTTGGATATGTTCCACAAAAAGGTATATTATTTACAGGAACCATAGAAAGCAATGTAAAATATGGTAAAAATAGCAACACAAGCCATGATGATATTCTAAAAGCCATAGAAATATCACAAGCAAAGGAATTTATAGATGAAAAAGAAGAAGGAATACAATCTGAAATATCTCAGGGGGGGACTAATGTTTCAGGCGGTCAAAGACAAAGACTTTCAATTGCCAGAGCATTAGCTAAAAAACCAGAAGTGCTTATTTTTGATGATAGCTTTTCAGCCCTTGATTTTAAAACAGATGCAGCCTTGAGAAAGGCCATAAACGAAGAAATAAAAGGTAGAACGATACTAATAGTTGCACAGAGAATTAACACTATAATGAATGCTGAAAATATAATAGTTTTAGATGAAGGAAAAATTGTAGGCAAGGGAACTCACAAGGAGCTTCTAAAGACTTGTAGTGTTTATAAGCAAATAGCTTTGTCACAACTATCAGAGGAGGAACTTGCAATATGAGTGAAAAGAACATGAGAAGACAAAGACCGGGAGGAATAGGTCATGGACCCATGGGCATGGGAAGAGGATTTGAAAAGCCTAAGGACTTTAAAGGAACCTTCTCAAAGCTTTTAAACTATTTAAAACCATATAGATTAAAGCTTATTGTCGTAATGATATTTGCCATAGGGAGCACAGCTTTTACCATTAGAGCACCTAAAACACTAGGCAAGGCTACAACAAAGATATTTCAAGGATTAGTATCTAAGGTATCAGGAAGCCCTGATGGAGGAATTGATTTTCAGTATATATTGAATATAATCTTTCTCTTAGTTGGACTGTATGTAATGTCTGCAATATTTTCATTTATACAAGGGTTTATAGTCACTGGAGTAGCACAAAAAGTATCCTATAACCTAAGAAAGGAAATATCTGAAAAAGTAAATAAGCTGCCACTTAAATATTTTGATTCTGTATCATATGGAGATGTATTGTCAAGGGTCACAAATGATGTAGATACCATAAGCCAGACCTTAAACCAAAGCATGAGCCAGATAATTACTTCTGCTACCACACTTGTAGGTGTTCTTATTATGATGATATCTATAAGCTGGCAGATGACCATTGCTGTAATTTTGATACTGCCTATTTCAATGATACTGGTCATGTCTATAATTAAAAGATCACAAAAGTTTTTTAAAGAGCAGCAAAAATCCTTGGGTAAGGTTAATGGACACATAGAAGAGGTTTATAGTGGTCATAACATAATGAAAGCCTTTAATGCAGAGGAAGAAGCAGTTGCAGAATTTAGAAGGATTAACGGAGAACTTTATAATTCCGCATGGAAGGCACAGTTTCTTTCTGGAATGATGATGCCTATTATGGTCTTTGTTGGGAACATAGGCTATGTAGCAGTTTCTATTCTAGGGGGATGGTTTGCTATTAGAAGGACTATAGAAGTAGGAGATATACTTTCCTTTATCCAATATATAAGAAGCTTTACTCAGCCTATAGCACAGGTAGCCCAGATAAGTAATGTGCTTCAATCTACCATAGCTGCAGCTGAGAGGGTATTTGAATTCTTAGATGAAGAGGAGGAAGTCAAAGAATCCGAAGCGCCAGTCAAATTAGAAGAAGTAGAAGGAAGAGTAATCTTTGAAAACGTCAAATTTGGATATAATGAAGATAAAATAATAATAAATAATTTCTCTGCAGATATAAAGCCAGGGCAGAAGATTGCCATAGTGGGTCCTACTGGGGCTGGAAAGACAACAATAGTTAAGCTGTTAATGAGATTCTATGACCTTAAGGAGGGTAAAATACTAATAGATAATAATGATATAAGTCAATTCACAAGAGAAGAATTAAGGAACAATTTTGGAATGGTACTTCAAGATACATGGCTATTCTCGGGAACTATAATGGAAAACATAAGGTATGGGAGGCTAGATGCAACAGATGAAGAGGTAATAAAGGCAGCAAAATCTGCTCATGCTCATAGATTCATTCAAACCTTACCAGATGGATATAACATGGTTATAAATGAAGAGGCTAACAACATATCTCAAGGTCAAAAACAGCTCCTAACCATAGCTAGGGCAATCCTTTCAGACCCTAAGATACTAATATTAGACGAAGCAACATCCTCTGTAGATACTAGAACAGAAATACTTATACAAAAAGCCATGGAAAACCTAATGAAAGGAAGAACTTCATTTATAATTGCCCATAGACTTTCAACTATAAGAGATGCAGATTTGATTCTTGTCATGAAGGATGGAGACATAATAGAGCAAGGTAATCACCAAGAACTCCTAATGAAAAATGGATTTTATGCAG
This sequence comes from Proteiniborus ethanoligenes, assembly GCF_900107485.1. Classification (NCBI taxonomy): domain Bacteria; kingdom Bacillati; phylum Bacillota; class Clostridia; order Eubacteriales; genus Proteiniborus; species Proteiniborus ethanoligenes. Next base: position 62,593 of record NZ_FNQE01000012.1, on the reverse strand, counting down.
AGCTTTATAATAGCCAATTTGTTGCATAAAGTATTTTAAAATTAAAGGCTTATAATAAAAACAGGAGCATTAACAATATTCTTTTGCGCTTGGTTTTTATTATAAGCTTTATTTAATTGGGATTTGTTGAAAGACTATGCATGAAATGATAAAATGAGGATGAGAATTACCAATTGTTAGGAGGGGGAAAATGGGGGAAGATATTTTAATATGGGATCATCCGGTTGGAGTAGGAAGTAAGGGAAGTATTCTTTTAGTTCATGGCACAGCACCTATGGACATAGATGGGAATATACCAAAATGCGATTCTAGATATCCATTAGGGTGTATGTCCTTATACAAAAGATTATCAAAGGTTTTGAATAGTGGCGGGTGGAGCACCCTACGTTACACTCGCAGCGGTGTAAACCATGAATCAATAAATTGGAATGAATACATGAAAGTGGATCATAATGTAATAATCGAACAATTAAATAGGTTATTCAAAAAAATGCCTTGCGAGAAACCAAGAATTATATTTTGTTGGAGTGGAGGAAGTCTCCATATTCCACATTTACCACTTGAGGAAGCACAGGGAGTTGTGATTCTCGGTGGACTCTGTACCAATCGAATTCATAATGCACTTCTGATGACAAAAGACAAGAATAGATGGAATAAATTTCGTGAGGAAGTTGAAGAATTTGAAAGTATGACCTATGAAGAAATACTAAAGGTCAATAAACCACGTGGTGATGGACCACTTATTCGTTTTTGGCAAGAAATTAAACTTAATGATAATTGGACATATTTTAGAAAACATGTCGAGTTACCAATATTGATACTACATGGTTCAGATGATACTGAAGTCCATCTAATCCAAGCTCATCTCTGGAAACAACTACTGCCATATCATAATATTACTGTTGTTGAAAAACCTGGCGGGAATCATTTCTTAGGCAATGACAATAAAACTGGTGCAGAAATTGTTGGCAGAGAAATTCTTAAATGGTTAGATGAGATAGGGTTTACGTTATTATAAATTCGTAAGCTTGAAATAAGTGATGTCAGAACATTTGGCAGTGTATACCTGTAGCCTTACCTTAATAAATTTCCCTAGTACAAGTTTTATATCATACATAATTCCATATCTATGGGGAAAGAGACATATAATCCTATAGGAAGTTTTAATATAGTGAAAAGCAACATAAGGAGAAGACTTTGCATTAGGTGGATAAGGTTGGGTGTACTTTGGCATGCATATGAAAATAACAATTTAAATTGTAGCTAACTAAAAATGAAATAATGGAGAAATAGTCAACTTTCCATATACGATAACAGAATGAAGAATATACAGTCTTTTAAATACTTGAACTAATTTTCCATATGATATTAAGTAAAATTTCAAGCAAGTTTAATATCTTACTAATATAAATCAAATCACATTTTATGGAGAATTTTAAAGGATTTATAATATAGTTGTAGAATTAGATAAATAATAAAGATTAGTTCAATAATATATATACTTTGGAACAGGAGGCAAACATGAATAATGTTATTAACTTGAATACACAAAGTGGTTTTGTTGGAGTTGACTTACATGTTCATACACCTGAATCAAACTGTTATAAAGGAAAGAAATGTGAAGAAGAATTTATTAAAATATTGGAAACGTATCACACAAAAAAAGTTAGGGTTATTGCAATTACAGATCATAACACTATTGATGGATATCGAAGATTATTACAAATAAAAGAAGATAAATTAAATGAGTTAAAATATTTAAAAAAACATGTAGACAAGGCTCCCGAGCTTCAAGAAGAAATCAACAAAATTGAACAAATACTAGAGTTGTTTACTGACATATTAATATTACCTGGAGTTGAATTTGAAGCTTCACCAGGAATACACTTGTTGTTTGTCTTTGACCCTGAAATTGAAATAAAAAACATCGAGAGATTTCTAGAAGATGCTGGATATACTACTGATTTACAAGGTAAAGAAAACATTGATAGAATATCTAGGTATGATGTTTTACAAGCTTTAGAAAAAGCTGAATTACTGGGAGCTATAACTATAGCAGCTCATTCTGATAGTAAAAAAGGTATATATAATGATCTACAAAAGGGCACTTATAGAGCACAAGTTTTTTCATCCGATTATTTAATGGGAATTTCATATAATAATCCTGATAACGAAGTTAAAATGAAATTAATATATGATAATAGTAAAGAGTATAGAAGGAATAAGCCTATAGCGTTTATTCAGAGTTCTGATTATCATGGAGAAGACAATAATAGGCTATCTATAACATATTTTAAAATGGAGAAACTAGACTTTAAATCGTTATATAATACTTTTTTAACTCCTTTAGAAAGCATAAGCCCTACTCACGATCCGGCAGTAAGAAATTTAATTGTTAGAATAATAAATGATCCTAGAAGTATTTCTTTTAAAGATTTTACCGAGGAAAATTTTTTGGACATATGTAAAGCTACATGTGCTGTTTTAAACAATGGTTATGGAAGTATTGTAATTGGAACTGATAAGGAAAATCAAAGTTTAACAGGAATATTGAAAGAACGTAAAGAATGTTTTGAAATTATCGATAATATTTGTAAGGAAATATCATATAATAGCCATGGATTTCGTGTAGCTAGCAATATCTATCCTGCTGGTAATAGAAATATAATTATTATGCACTTAAATGGAGATAAAAATCCAATTTATTGTTATAAAAATAATGCGTATATATATAAGGATAACAAAATAATGCAGGCCACTCCAGAAGATATTATGAATATTGGACAAGATAAAATAATAGATAGATTTACAAAATTTAACGATGTACTTAGTCAAAAAATATCTAGGTTAAGTAAAGAGCTAGATCAACTAAAAAAATCCAGAACTGAGTTTAGTATTTTTAATAAAATTGAAAACAACTCAATTAAACTTGGTGAAATATGTAATATTGATATTGTATCAAATAGAGATGTGGATAATAACTATAGAATAGCTAGAAATGGTAAAGATACGGGTAATCTTTATATAGTTTCAGATAATTCTTCACCTCACTTACCATATGCGTACTTAAGATGTACTTGTCCAAGAACTAATGAATATGATTTACAACATGATGAATTAATAGATTATTCAGGTCAAGCTATAATTGTATTACCTAACGGAGGATGTTATTTTATTGATAGCGATGAAAAATGGAGTATAATAGATAAAATTTTGGATAAACCTATTTTATTATTAAGAATAAAAGAATCCTATAAAAAAAGATATACTGTGCAGTCGCTAACAGGATGGTTGAAAAGTGCAATATTAATTTGGTATGCTCAGTTATTAGATGAAGAGCTAAATTTTGTAAAACTTGAGGTTATTAAAAATCTACCAGTTATTATATCAAAAAAGATGAATAAAGAAGGAAGAATTCACGATATTATTAAAAACATTGCAGTTAAGGAAGTGAAGTTTTTGTCTTTTATGGATAATTTAGCAAATAATAATACTGAAATTAATATTATAGAGGAAGTAGCAGTAAGTATAGATAATGCATATGAAAAAGAAGGAATAGGTGAGATAGAAGAAATAGATGAAGTAGAAAATTCCTATGTTACACAACATAATGATGAAATTAGTAATTTAGCAGTACAGATTAATGAGATGTTTTATAGTGAATTAAATTTGGAAGAAAGTGAAATAGAAGTATTGGAAGATTATTTTGGTGAACACAGTCTTTATTATCCAATAAAGAAAAATTAATATAATTATGAATTACTACATTTGTTTAGAATGAAAACTAAGAGATTATAAGAAAAGAGAGCATTTAATCTGAACTGACCCTTGTCAAGTAGACAGGTAATTTAATTAAATATCTATGCACAGTTGGATGTTTGATTTCGATATTCCATCGGAGTTAAGCATCCTAATAGTAATGTAAAATTTTTTGAGAATTCTATATGCCTGCGAATCTGATACATTTAATAGTTCAATTACATTATCCCTAGTAGTGATCCCCTTCTGTTCTCGTGCTAATTTAAGCACTAACTCCTCATATTTTATGCTACCTATTCCTGTTTGCCTAACATAACCAACTGCATTATCATTTTCTCGGTATACTTTTGCACTCAGAATATATGCCCTAGATTTTCCACTACCGACTGTCTCAATAAGCCCGCTTTCAATTAGTCTTTCTACATTTGATTTGGATCTACTTTCACTAATATTAATTATTTCAGAAATACTATGAATATCAAGTCTTCTCTCACTTTGCAAAGCAGATAATATCAAAAGAGAATAAATGGGTAGTGATCTCCCCATTCTGTTTTCTTCATTTGAAATCATTTTAGTAAAAGCTAAATTTGGTTTTGCACGTTGAATGAATAACTTTACATACCTGTCTGTTGATTCTGAATAATCGGGGCATGGTATCCCGTACATAATAGAACCTTCAAAAATTCTATATATGCCTTGCCTAGTTCTTTCCGCCAAACCAATTCTTTTTAGTGCATCAGCTAAGGCTGGATTTCGCCCGTGTGGCTCAACTGTTAATAGGTTATTAAGATTAACTCCTTCAATAGATCCGCCAGGATTACTAATTGTCATTCCTTCGTCTTCGATAAGTAATCTTAATATAGTATAATCTCTATGGCAAAATGCATTTACAAGGCTCTCGCGGAAAGCAACAGGAGAAAACTCTGGAATAGAAACTCTATAATAGATTAGTTATACTTAACCAATGAAATAGAGCAAGAAAGTATTACGAAAATATTCTATAACAAGTACCGAGATCTAAGATTATCTTTATTTAATGATTTAGACATACTAAAACAGACTTTAAAGGCTTTAAACAAGGTAGAATTGTTAATAATAGACGAACTATCCTACTTGAAAATGGACAAAGAAAAAGAGAGCATATTTTTCCAAGTTATCCGCCAAAGATATGAAAAAAGCTCCCTAATAATTATAACTAACCTTCCCCTAAGTAGATGGGATGAAGTATTTACAGGTCAATTAGCAGCAACCGCAATACTAGACAGATTAGTTTATCATTGCCATATCCTTAGTATAACAGGCGACAGTTTCCGTGTCAAAGGTGAGAAATATCTAGAAGGTAATCGAAAAGATACTAAGGAGGATAAATAGATGGCAAATGTTCCTAAACAAGACTATGAGAAAATAGTTAATATATTCAATGAGTCTGGAGAAAAAATAGCTATAGACTACATTCAACAAAACTATGGGATAAAAGCTCCTCGAGGAGTAATATCAAGAATTAAGCAATCTCCTGAGTATAGTTATGATAAGGAAAATAGAAAAATCATAAAATCTAGTAAACAAGATGAGTCAATATTTATGGGTTTAGATGAATTATGTAGTAAAGGGATTACTCCAATGGATCCTGTAACCCCAGTTCTATCAACTAGAAGCAACGATATTCTGGAATTACTATTCAGAGATCTAATGCAAGAAAAATTATTGGAGCTAAACAAGTACATTACACTAAATAGATATTCCGCGACTATTGAGATTGATAAGCAAGCTTTAGTAAAGGATGGATACCAAATAAATATTAACTAGATTTAAGTGGTCAAAATTAAACGTAAATAATTAATCCAGGTGGTCAATTTTAAATGTAAAACATGAGATTGACGCCTGGAAATATATAAATATTAAATTTATGAGTATATTGTTTATGCTAATCTAAAATTACCCCAAATTCTAATTGAAAATTCCCCTAGAGGAAATATAAAATAACCCTATGATACTTCATAGGGGGGCAAGGGGATGATTAGTTTAATGGACAAGCAAGAAATAATAATATCACATTTTTTAGAGGGAAAGTCTCAATGGGATATTCATAGGCAAACTGGATTTGATAGAAAAACCATTAGAAAATATATTAATCAATATGAAGAAAAAAGAAAAGCAATATTGGATTCAAATGAAGATAGGTTGGTTTTAACCGAAGACATTGTAACACCTCCCAAATATGATACAAGCAGCAGAACTAGGGTAAAATTAACTGATGAAATAACAGACAAGATTGACAAAGAAAATGAATTAAAGAAATCAACGGGTAGAAGCAAGCAACAGAAAAAGAAAATAGATATTTATGAATGTCTAATAGATGAAGGTTACGATATAAGCTATCCAACTGTATGTAACTACATAAGAGATAAGGTAAATTTAGAAAAAGAAGCATATATAAGGCAGGAATATGGATTAGGCGACATAGCTGAGTTTGATTGGGGCCATGTAAATTTAACAATAGGTAATAAACCTAAAATAGTTCAAATGGCCGTATTTACAACTGCAAAAGGAAATTTTAGATTTGCTCATCTCTACCAAAATCAAAAGATGGAGAGTTTCCTAGATTCCCATGTAAAATTTTTCAATAGGGTTGGTGGAGTTCATAAAACTCTAGTTTATGACAATATGAAAGTAGCAGTAGCTAAATTTGTAAGCAGGACAGAGAAAGAGCCAACTGAAGAACTTTTGAAATTATCAATTTACTATGGATTTAAATATCGATTCTGTAATGCAAGGCGAGGCAATGAAAAGGGCCATGTAGAAAAAAGCGTTGAATATGTAAGAAGAAAAGTTTTTAGCAAAGAGGATTCATTCCAAACACTAGATGAAGCTAATAAATATTTACAAGAAATATTAAATAAATTGAATAGCAAAATATATAAGCAATATGATGATAAAAGCCCAAATGATATTTTAAAAGAAGAGTTACCAAATTTACTAAAGTTAATGCCGAGTTATGATATTGCTAGGACAGCTGAAATAAGGGTTAGTAAATATTCAGTAGTAAGTATAGATGAAAACAAATATTCAGTACCAGATGCTTTAGTAGACAAATTCGTAACAGCCAAAGTATATCCAGAAAGAATATTAATTTACCATAACAACATTAATGTAGCTGAACATATAAGAAATCATGGTGCTCATACTTGGAATATAAAAATTGAACATTATCTAAAAACACTAAAAAGAAAGCCTGGGGCAATTCATTCAAGCACAGCCATGCAACAAATGAATCCCAGACTTCAATCAATATACAATAAATATTATACAGAAAATCCAAAGGATTTCATAGAGCTAATAGAAATAATATCACAATACGGATTAGATAAAATAGAAAACATAATTAAGGATTTAGAAAAAATAAGCCCAATAGGGATAAATACAGAAAAAATAAAACTTTTATGCAATAGAAATAAAGATTACATATTAACAAATACAAATAAAGAGGCTACAGAAATTGAGGAATACTCAAAAACAATTCTAATTGACAAATACATATATTAGCCAGATGGTCAATTTTACTTGACAATCAACAATCAGGTTTGTTAGAAAAAGAATGTGTTACTTTGTTCATATGCATCACCTATATGAATATATGTAGGTTTGTACAAATATAGAACGAACATTATATGATGACTATAAATTGACAAGATGGAAACTTTGCATTTAGAAAGTATGGCGAGAATTTGAAATATAGAAAATACAGCATTATGACAAGAGGAAGATTAAGAATCAGAGTTTTATGCATATATAGGAAAGCTTGAGTACAAATATAATTAGAAAGGATATGGAGCATTCATATTAGAAAATTTAGATGAAGTATTTAATAAGGTAAATAATAGGCTAACGAGTCAAGTTTTTATATATTAAAATGAGAAAAAGGTGCATAAGTTGATTAATAGTCTAAGAGGAAAACTTAATCTCTTAGATATGTCCCTTTATAAATTAGCTGAATTTCATAGAAACCATAGACTTGAAACTACATTTACTCGAGGTGAATTAAAAACTAAAAATTTAGTGTAAGTATGTATTTTGAAACTTTACTGAAGATTTTTCTGCAGATTTGAGAAAAAATAAAAAATGCTTGTAAAAATATATAAACAATGCTATAATTTATGCAAGCACTAGCAATAGTGATTAATTTTGGTAACTGCATAGCGAAATAGATGCCTATTTTGTTGTGCAGAAATTAGACTTAATCAGTGTTGCTGGTGCTTTTTTGTATACAAAAATAAGGAGGGAAAAGATGAGAGCCTATTTTGTTTCAAAAGAGCACGTTGAATTAGATCTTCATGGAATGACAGTTGAGGAAGCTAAAAGATACTTAGAACTAAGTATAGTACTAACTCTAGATAACGTAGATGAGATAGTTGTTATTCATGGATATCGTGGGGGAGATGCGCTTCGGAATTTTGTTCAAAATGATTTTGAATCAGAATATGTAAGTAGAAAATATTTGTGGCTAAATCCTGGGGTTACTTCATTCATTATTAAAAGAAACATTAGAGAAAATTTAAAGGAGGCATAGATCTATGAAGAAACATTTTGTAGTTGTGGGTAAAAAGAAAAAATCAGTTTATATGTGGGACTATGTTGAAAATGAATATTATGAATTTACATCAACAAACAAATCAGGTTTAAATTTTCATTTATACAATGTAATTGAAGTTGACAGTGACAAATTTGAAGTTTTACGAAATAGTTCAGTTATTAAATTTGACCTCAAAGATGCAAAAGCTATTGGCAAGACAGACTTAAAGCTATTTTTAGAAAAGATGAAAATAATATCAGGCTGGCAGTTTGCTACATTTGAGGACTTATTTAACCAAAGAAAGGAAAAATGGAGAATTATCAGCCTAGTTAAATTTTCAGGATCAACTATTACTAATGGACAGCTTAGGATTAAACATAAAGAAGATTATTCATATTGCGATATATTAGATAATGAACTAAAGAAGGAAGAAGGCTTTGAATATAATGGGATAGCACTTATGGAATATATACCAGATAAAAGGAAAGAAAGAAGCTTCAATTTAATTTTCTCTGTAGAAAATAGCTTCAAAAAACAAAAAAAGAAAAAAGCCAAGTATATACTGCTGAAGATATGATTGATTTGCAGGATGGAGATGCTTTACGTAGCATGTTTCCTTCTAATAAAAAGTATTATAAAGAAATAAATGCATACATTGAAAATGAACAAGCTAAAACACATAAAAAGATTGAAGAAGATTTTATGCTTATCAACTATGGCAAGATACCTAATGAAGATTATTTTGAAGAATACATTGATGAAGATATTTTACAAGATATAGTTAATGTTGGATTTGACAATTGGAATGAAGCTAGTAGTGTTGATATTTTTGATGGATATAATGAGTATGATGATTGTGCTTACTTCGGTTTTGGAAGGACTGATGAAGAACAAGAAGAACAAAAGAGATTAGCAATCTCAAAAAACAATTCATATGTCTACCAATTAGATAAATTGCTTGGAAGTTTCAGGATTTATATAGAAAATAACATAGAAGCCAAAACCTTTGCTATAAATAATAAATATATAGTTATAAATTTACTTCATCCATACTTATCAGAACATGTAGCTAATGAATTGTACGAAATATCAGATATAGATTTAAATGTACTTATGAAGTATGACAACAGAGTTAGAAGTATATTAAATCGCTTTAAAAATTATATGCCAAGTATTAATATCCCTAATCTTGCATCATTTCACAATCAATTCGCTTCCAATGATGATGAAGATATTCCATTTTAATATTATGGATTTCTTAAAAATACAAGATCACAATATAATCTAACATAAAGTACAACAATAATATTGACACAATATAATTTCGACAAAATATGTCAGAAAATTTAAAATAATTGTATTATAATTAAATTGATGAGCAAGAAGGGGGATGCGAGATGGGATGGGCAAAATATGCTGAGGATAATATGGAGATATTTAATAATAGGATGTATGATAAGGGGATAAATTCTATTTCATTTAAGGAATTTAAGAAAAAAGTTAGGCATAACCTTGAACTGATATCGAAGGAAGAGGAATATCAATTAGTTCTAAGAGAATTAATTAAAATAGACAGATGGCTAGAACTCGTTAACGACATGGCTAATGTTATACATACTCCTCTTCTTCTTAAGTTCCTTAATGACCAAAAAAAATATCTTCTTGCAGATAAGGAAAGTTATATTAATTATAGGTATGACCCCAAATTTAAAACGCTTAGGAATGTTCAGGTTGACAGAAATAAAATTAACTTTAAAGATTATATCTCTAATCTTATTAAAAAATATGCTCTATACATTATAGATAATATGAAAGAAATAAAAAATAACACAGATCATGAAGCCATAATCCTAAATTCTTTATTACTAGACTTGGAAGACTTTGCTAAAAAGTATTTAGATATAAATAAAAAAACGTTACAAGTTCCATTGGTAAAATATGTTCGAGAAAATGTTATTAAGGAAGAAAAAATCGTAAGAGCTATATGTAACAAATGTGGAGAGAAAACATACAGCGATTTTAATCATTGCATATACTGCAAATATACAAGGGGGGACAACTAAATGGATCTTAGTTTTCTAGACAAAAAAGGTACAAAAGAATTTAAAAACATTCTAGAGTTTCTAATGAATCCTGACTTAATTGAAAATACTTCACAAAAAACAAAGTTTGGGAAAATTGAGTATAGGAAAGAAGTTATTCTTAACAGTTTCAAACATCTAACTTCAAAAGATAGACAGAGTTTGATTAGAAATCTAAGAGATGAACTAAAAACTCTTGAAGAAATTGTGAATTCATTTGATGAGTTTAAGATATCGGAATTCAAAGAAAGTATAGCAGCTTTTCTTTATGACTTAATGAAAAGCATTAATGACTCAACACTAAAATCAAGAACATTTGAGGTTCTTTATTCAAATGATTGTGAGTACTCACTAAGGATTATCATGGAAGCGGAAACTCAGGAATTAAAAAAGCAACTTTATGAAATATGTTTACACCAAGATCAAGAAAGAGGGTATCTGTATGGGCTATTAAGTGATGTCAATAGCACATCTCCTGGTTCGATAGACACAGAGAAAATGCTAAATGAAATCAATACCTTACAGCCTTACCATAGTAATTCTATTTTAGAACTAGTATTAAATAATTATAAAGCTAAAGACGATTTGATTGATACAATTAATAGGAATATAGTTTTAAGGGATTTTAACACATTGATGACTTTGGCAAAAAACATCAATTTACTTAGCCAATACAAATTTGAGGTAGACAAGGAAGAACTATTACTATTAACTTGGATGTTTGATATCAAGGATGAAGATAGACTTAAATATGAAATTATGAACAAGGATTTAAGTTCATATTCATATGAATGGCTTATTTACTTATCAGATAACCTGTTGGGGACGGATACATTAAGAAGAAAAATTGGAATTAAAATTGTAAGTTATATTGCAGGAGACAAAAATCTAAGTCAAGATAACACTGATAAAATTGCTGATATTATTAAGAACCATATGAAAAATGACAAGGAATTAAAAGATGACTTTTTTGAAGTTTTAGTAGAACTAAAATCCATGAAGGGATTTTATGAAATAGTTGATATGATATTTGAAGGGGAGTTGCGACTGCTTAGAAATAAAAATGTGGAAAAGTATATTTATGATAAGTTAGAACAAACAAAAGAAAATAAATTCATAGTTAGGATAGATAAATCTGATGAAGATCTAGAATTAGATAAAGACTTAAATCCTAAAATCCTAGTTCTCTTTTTTAGAAAAAAATCACTTAAGGAAAACTACCTATTTTTGAGTATGATGAGGGATTCAAACAATGCTTTGTATTCTATAATGATGGAATATTTTATCAAGATTATTAAGAATAAGTTAGATGATGATAAAAAATATATAAAGCTTATGCTCATGTTTGATTATGAGTGTGAGGATAAAAGTGTTCTAATGGAAATCAAAGACTTTGGGGAAAAAAATCAAGGAATCATTAAAGGAGCAATTGAAGTGATAGACCCAAGTTTGCTTGAGGATCATTATGCTAAAGAAATTGAACAGGCTTTAGCGAATAAAGACAATCGCTATATTATTGAAGTACTTAAGAAAATAGAAAGTCTGGATATTAGGCGTAATTGTTCCTTAATAATAGTAGAAGGCCTGCTAAGAAATGATTTTTATATGCTAGTAGATATATGGGGGAATCTTTCACTAGATGTAATTAGCGAAACTAAATATAAAGAAGAGATTTTTGATATGTTAGCTCGGAAGGAGATTGAATTAACAAAAGAAGTTATAGACTTTTTAGACATGATTAGAATAGAACCTATTACTTTATACAGAAATGTAATATTACCAGAACAAAAAGAATATTTAATGGATATGTGGCATAAATCAGGAGATAATGGAAAGATTGTAAGCGTAATTAAAGAAATATTATTAGTTGAAGCCAATTGCTTACAAGACTTGGAAGATATTTTTAAGATATCAAGTTGTTATGGAATAAACAATCCTGGTCTTGTAGCAATAGCTAAAATAAAAGCATATTCGTTAATCAGTATAAGCCTACTAGATATTAGTGTTGAAGTTGAAGGGGCACCAGACTTATTAGATAAACTGGTAAGTAAGTTAGAGCTTTTTAGTCTAGTCGATAAGTTTGTAAAGGATGAAACATTTCATCAGGAGTTAGATAAGAGAATAGTTGATTATATTATTAAAAAGCTAATGATAAATACTTCTGAGAATACTATATGGGAGTATTATTGGGATAATATCAATAAAGAGCTGAACGCTAGAAGCTCTAATAGTAGTAGAGAAAAAATGGAGTCCTTTTTTTCCAATCTAACTAATACTAAAGATAGAATAGAATGGTTTTTAGATATAATTGATACTAAAACCCTTCCCAACGAAATATATGTGGAAGTAATAGAAAGCTTATTAATCTTATTGAATAAATATAATAGAATCATTCTACAAAGCAAGCAAGAAAACGATTCAGTAAAGAAAAGCACTTTAAAAATAATAGGGACAAGCATTAGTAAACCTTTAAGTAATATAGAAAAAACAATAATAACTAGAAGTAGTGATGTTACAAGCGATACACTAATAGAGAATATTAGAAAATTAAGGAGATCATTAAAAGAGGTTGGGATTGATACAGTTGAAGATATAGATAATTATGGGACAAAGGTTAGTTTTAATAATAAAAGGCATGAAAACAATCAACCAATAGGCATTGACGAGGGAATAGTAGATTCTTTAGGAATTAGAATTGATAATGAAAATATAATGTTAAGTACTTTATTAAATAATCTAAAAATAAGGGGGATATAAATGAAAAATATTTCTATAGGTATAGATTTTGGGACTACAAATACTTCTGTTGCTTATATGAAATATAATAACATTTGGTCTGTATTTAGTCCTGAATGTTTTGATTTAGATAGAAGTGATACTATTAGAACGATTATTACCTACAAGGATGAAACTAATTATTGGATAGGTGAAGATGCATTAATACACTCATACGAATATCCATATGGATTTGTTAATTCACTAAAAAGGCAAATAGTAAGCGATACACTTAAAATTGCAGGTGTTAAAAACAAATCTGATTTAGACATAGTCTCTGATTTTCTATCCGCAATTATGAAAAAAATTGAATCACAAATTCCATATGGTACTCAAATAGGAGGAGTGGCCATAGGTATACCTATTGGCTTTAAAGACAAGGACAAGGAGTTGTATTTAAGGGCTATGTTGAAATCAGGAATATATAAGGATTATAACATTGCCAAAGCTAATACAATTTTTGTATCTGAACCTATTGCTTCAGTATTAAATTATAATTTATCATTAAAAGATGACAAAAGAGTTTTAGTCTTTGACTTTGGGGGTGGAACCTTAGACTTAGTTATAATGGATATGAAGAATATTAGAAATGCAAACGAGATATCTCCTCATGATGTTATTTCTAAAAAAGGCAGATTAAATCTTGGTGGAGATGACTTTGACAAGGCTATACTTGAAAATATCGTTGTAGAAAAATACGGGATGAGAAGTCTTAAAAGAGATCTGGGAATAAATAGGATAGAAGATCTGCTATCAGTACAAGAAGGTATAGAACTAATGAATCAAATTAGAATAGCAAAAGAAGAGTTATCAAGATACGACTTTACGACAATAGCCTTTGAAAAAGGAAACCTAAAAATGAATATTGAGATTACAAAAAAAGAATATGAATTAGCTATAAGTTCCTATCTTAGAGAAATAAGAGAATTAGTGTTGGACTGTTTAAATGAATCAGGAATTAATTCTAATGATATAGACATAGTCGTACTTGCGGGAGGAAGTTCATTAACCCCAGCTGTACAAGAACTTTTATATGAAATTTTCGGCAGAGATAAAATAAAAGTGAATGGGGATGCAATGACAAGTATTGCAAGAGGATTAGCTTTAAGGGGCTATGATCCAAATGCAAACAAATACAATGATATTCTGGAACATGACTATGGAGTCAAAATGAAGGATGAATATGGTCAAAAAGATATTATAGAAACAGTTCTTAACAAAGGTAAAAAAATAAAAGAACTAAATACAGAAGAATGTTATAAGGAATTTGAGTTAACCACAAACGCTAGAGGGAGAAACGCATTTAAAGTTAGTATCTGTGAAAACGATGAAGAAATAGGGAAAGCATATATTCCCATTGAAAAAGAAATGACAAATTCAAGTTTCAAGTTATACTTTACAATAGATGAAAATAGCGATAGATTAGAGTTACATATTTACGATTCAATGTGGGATGAAAAGCTAGATATACCAATTGAGAATAGATTCTTTGAAATAAATAAATAAAGGGGAGCATTAAATGAGTACACTAAAATTGGGAGAAAAAGAAAGATATGATATAAGTGAAGAGCAAATATTGAAGTACAATATTAATGAAGGGACTATTTCGCCATTTACTAGACTAAGGGTAATCGACATTGATAGTGATAAGGAAGAGATAGATATTAAAAAGCCGACTCCAATAGAAGAAGTTGACATCAAAAAAGTAAGTAAGAAAACTAAAGAAAAAAATGTACCAGATGATGAAGAAGTTGATATCAAAAAGATAGGTAAAAAAGCTGTAGGAAATGCTGTTTCTGATGATGAAGTCGATATTAAAAGAATAACTTACAATAATAACAGTAAAAATGCAACTGAAGATGACGAAATAGATATTAAGAAAGTTAAGAAATAAGCTTAGTAAATAAATGATTAAAGGAAAATCTATAGAATCTTTTTAGTAACTAGATTATATTGATAAGACTAACAATAAATTTGTATCAATAAGAGAAGAGGATGTCACTGATCCTCTTCTCTTATTAGCATTACTATTATTATTTTTAGAAGTTCATCTAAACTCTTTGCATCAGGCTTGTTAGAAAATGAATGTGTTACTTTATTTATACTACATCACATATATGAATATATAGATTTGTACAGATATAGATCAGTGTGGATGGTATGGCAATAATGCTAAGAGCTTTCTAGGCAAGAAGATGAAATCAAATAGAAGGATATATATAAATTCAAATAGAATTAATAATAAATAAATCTATTTGAATGGGAATGGTTGTTATCTTTTAACAATTATATGTATCAGAAAGGGGCAAATACATATGGATCTTAGGCATGCAATAGAAGAATACATTGTCAAAAAGGTAAAAGGCAAAGAAGAAAAAGAACAGGTGACAAAGCTTTTGTTAGGGGAATTAGACCCATATTTAAAAGAAGAGCAAGTACACTATAATATTAGTTTAGAATCTTTACAGGCAAGAAAAGAATATAGACCAAGTATCGTGGATGCATTCTATGAGCTGTTAAAGAAAACAAGAAATAATAAAGAATATACTCAGAAAAGAATTGTTTCATTTTCAGAGTATTTGCAGAAGAAATATAAAATAGAGTTGGAATTAGGTAAAGTATTTGAAAGAGAAACTTTGAACCCATACGAAAGACTAGTAGACTTATTAAAAACACTAAATAAAGGCATGACGAAGAGTGAGTTAATGGATCATTATAGTATTAGCAGAAAGCCATTGGAAAGTGACATAAACCAGCTAGTAATGGGCACGAAAATTCTTGGACAAGAGGTAAAAATCCGTGATATTCAAAAAGAACAAAATAAAATAACCTATCAATCTACCATTCATCCGATATTCCTTCCACTTAACATGACAGAGGTATACTATTTAATCATGGGGCTTAAATCCCTTTCAAAAGATCAAAGAAATATAGCAAGCAAAACCTATGATGATTTAGCAAACAAAATATACTGCCAACTATCTGACTATGCAAGAAATAAGATTGACATGAAGGGTAGAGAATTAGGAATCAGGTTTCCCTATGTAGATGAGTTTGATACATATAATGGTAGTAAAGATGAAGAGAAAATGATTATTGATAAAAAGAGAGATGCTATATTGTATTTATGGAAGGCTGGAGTCAAGTGTACGATTCATATGAATAATGATGACATGGAAATAATTAAGGATTGTTACATAGATTACGATATAGCTAAAGGAGATATATTTGTCAAAGATTCATTATATGGGACAAGGATAAGAAAATTAGATATTAATGAAGTGTTAAGGATTGATTATGACTATATATAATCTATATATATTTAATTTAGGGTAGCTGAGCTACCCTTCGTGATATATATTCCTTGATATATTTTATATAGAGAATAAATCAGGGAGGTAATAATATGAGAAAATTATTAAACAAAGCAAATCCAAGCAGAGAGAACTTTAATGAATTTAGAATCCAAATGGAAGAGAGTTACAACTTATTTATTAACCAGGTTGAAGGTAAAGCAGATGTACAAGCACTAATCGTGCTAATAGAAGAGCTAGTCTCAAATCAAGATTCAGATGGATATTGGAGACTAATTTCTAGTGATGATATACCATATGATGCAAAAGTTGAATATTGGAAATATCCAACTATATTATTCACTTCAATTATGATTAAATTTCAATTAAACTATCCTAAATTATGTAATAATTTAAAGGGATTTGATACCACACTTATTAGAGCTCTTAACATTTTAGAAAAAGGAAAACTTGTTGGTCATGGATTTAGTTCCTTTAGTTTTAGAATTAATGCAATAAAAACCTTGCTTAAGGCAGATATAATGAGATTTATTGAACTATATCCCGAGAAACATGAAAAATTTACTGAACTGATATATTTTAGTAAATCAGAAATTGAAAAATTATTGAAAGAGGGAAACACTCGATTTGACTATGATGAGGAATTTTCATTGAGGATGGAGGATGTACTGAATAAAATGAATAATAAGAAAAAAGTATTTTTGTTTGTTTATGGAACATTAATGAAGAGTAATAGACAGAAGCAATCTTATTTAGAGGAAGCAGAGTTTAGAGGAGAAGGTATTTTGAGCGGTTACTCTCTATATGATTTAGGATATTATCCTGGAATAGTAGAGAGCAAAGATGGAAGAGTAAAAGGTGAAGTTTATTATATATCAGAAGATAAGATTCATGAGCTTGATATCTATGAAGCAGAAGGCTTACTGTATAAACGAGTAATAGCTCAAGTTTATAGCGATAAAAATGAGAAAATAGACGCATATGTTTATGTATATAATCAGTCTATTGAAGGTAAAACCAAAATTGATTTTGTGTATCAACCTTGGTTTGAAGGTGTAGCATACATCTACACAAATTATGTGTGGTATGCTTGCTATGGATCTAATATTAACAAAGAACGTTTTATGAAGTATATTTTAGGAGATGCAATTAGGAGTGGATGTAGGGATAAAACACCTCCTGTTGACGAAAAACCAATAATCGTAAAATATCCAATTTACTTTGCAAATCATAGTAGTAGATGGAATAACAAAGGGGTAGCTTTTCTTGATATAAGTAAAAGAGGTAAAAGCTACGGAAAAATGTACTTAATCACTAAAGAACAGTTTGAAGAGATTCATCAGCAGGAAGGAAATGGACCATCTTGGTATAATAAAAAAGTAAATTTAGGATTTCAAGGAGGAATACCAATTCAGACCATTACCCATGAACTTCGTGATATACAAGAGGTCATTCCAAGCATTGATTATCTTGAAGTTATTAAAGCAGGAATTAGAGAGACATATCCAAAACTAAAGGATGTAGATATAGATGTTTGTTTGATGAAGAGATACCTAAAAGAAGAGTGTATTAGTATTTTGAGATATCTAAGGGCACAGGAACATGGAGTTACAATCCAGAAGATTAGTGATGACTTAAATAAAGATATAAGAAGTATTATTAGTGCAGCTCAAGATTTAATTGAAACAAAATTAATAAAACAGGACGGGAGAAGTGTTAGAAGTGGTATAGCTTGGAATGCTGATGAGGCTATATATTATACAATACCAGATAAAAGAGAATCAATTGATAAATTTATAAAATAATGGGGTAATAAGTAGTACTATTAAACTAGAGGAGGGGATATAAATTAATACAATAGGGTATATAAGGGGATATAATTTTTATAATAGTTCAGTTAATAAATTTGTAAAGTATGTTATTTCAACATTAGGTAGAGAATTTGAATATGAAACTTTTCTAGAGGAGACTGGTGATAGTTTTAAAATTCGTATGGATAAAAATGGAATAAATGTATCTATAGAAGATGAAAATAAGCTATAGAAAAGAGATTCTTACGCATTAGACAGGTATATCTTAATTATTTTATTTGACTAAGGTTTGAAACTCGACAAAAAAAGAAGTCAATATATAAGATATTGTTATGGAATACTTGATGTTTAATCTGTTGAGTTAAAGATAAAATATATGCCTTTATTACTTTTGTTGGCTACATTTACATAAAATAAAGGATATTAGAATATGTTTGTGGAATTTTTATACTATAGTGAATCTTCTGTAATAATGAGGCTGTTATAATATATCAAGAAGTATTTAAATGCTTACCATTTACTTGAGTTTATGTGAATTATAGATGACCTATAATTGAAAACATTTATTTAATCTGTTCTATAAGTCTAGGATAAAAAAGTCAAAGATTATAACCTATAGTAATTTAATAATATAATTTAAAGCCTATGATGTCATTAGTTTTTAG
The DNA here is from genome assembly GCF_900107485.1 of Proteiniborus ethanoligenes. Lineage (NCBI taxonomy): Bacteria > Bacillati > Bacillota > Clostridia > Eubacteriales > Proteiniborus > Proteiniborus ethanoligenes. The sequence continues at coordinate 43,618 of NZ_FNQE01000012.1, read as the reverse complement.
GTAAAAATATCAATTTATGATTTTGGGATAAAGGGGGATTTGCAAAATGGAGGTGCTATTCAAACAAGGGGATGTTAGAACTAATATTTTTGCTGAATTCAACAGTATTTCGGTAATTGATTTAATGTGCTTAAAGAAATTAATAGACATTGTTACTAAAGGGAAGTCTAAACTAAGCTATTTAGATTTCGCATATGAAATTGTGTCGGAGTATTGGAATACTGATTTGTCTAAAGTAGAACAATCTTCTGAAATAAAGTTGTTCAATGAAATAAAAAACACTTTAATAATCAAATATGGTCTTTCTATGATTTCAATGAAGGAAGATGTTACTCAGATTTTAAAGTATATGAACGACAAACAAGTTAATATTAAACTATTAGGCATGGTGAAAAAATCTTTAAGCTACCTAAGGAATCCAATTGATAACAATAAGATTACTAACGCTAGTTTTAATTATTGGAATAACTATTTGATCAGCGAATGGAAATGCAACAATGATTTATTTGAAACTCAAGGACAAAATGAAATTATTATAGATAAGAATTGGGTTAAATATATTTATAGCAACAAAGACACAATATATCGCGATATCTCAAATTGTCTCCAAGCCTTACTAAACGGAGAATCACTAGTTGTAAAAGAATACAATAATAGCGCCTTTCAATCAGATAAGGAAGAATTCTTATCATTGGAAAAACTTGAAAAAAGAATAAAGTTCCATCAAATGTTAAATAAAAAAAATCATATATGTCTTGAGGTAGCCTATGATTGGCTCAGCTTCAAGAATGAGGATTATGTAAAATTAAAGCTGGAATTTGATTCATATATAAACAGGTATGGTATCAAGATAACAGTTCAAAACTATCCTTTTGTTACATCATTGATATTAATTTTTACAGCTATATATAGATATAACGATGAGGACAGTAATGGATATTGGCCTGAATTTTTTGGTAAGGGTGATTATCAATATAAAGATGCCTTATTAGCTATGGAAGTATTAAAAGAAGTAGCAGATAAGTTTAATATTAACTCAGAAGATAGACGTTACCTAGAAAAGACTAATTTATCAGAAATTTTTTCGCAAATTTATATACCTGAAGTATCTATTCGAAAAATTTATAGTGCTATTTATAAATATTACTTCAGGTACAGTAATAATCAACGAATAGCTAGTGTGCATATTTTTTTAGAAGATAACACATATAGACTAGACAAGCCAGGAATTTTCTTCTTGTCCGAAGACAAAATTATTGACAATCCATTTAATAAGATTATGGAAATGTTTAATAATTGCCTAGATAATAAAGAAAATATTGAAGCTATTGATTATTTACCAAAGCGTTTTCTAACCTCTTTTGAAAAATGGATTGAATCGGATAAAGTAGATATTGACTCCCAGAAGGAGGAATATTACATTGCAAATCCGAGAATACGTTTTGATATACCAAATGAGAAGTTACTTTTGATGTTGCCACAACAAAGAAGTAAAACTTATAGTGATGAAATTTGTGGTTGGAATATTTTTATTGATGATTCACCAAAAAAATTTATTGATGGACGAATTATTAAGCGTAAAGATGGAGTTTATATAGTACTAGATGAAGAGATTGAATTAACTTATTATGAAAATATAAAGATTGAGTATGTCTTTAATAATAAAGTAGTAGGCAAGTGGCAAATTGAAAATACCAATTCGTTTATTTTATTTAATGAATATGGTTATTATTTGAAAAGTGATAAATTAAATAGAAGTAAATGTGTAATTGGAATTATAAACTCAGAATATAAAGATCAAGTTCATGTGCTTGATAAGATCACCTTAAAGAATTGGAAGGGTTATATCTTCTACTATTTAGATTTAGAAGATATAAGTCAACGAGAGATAGTATTCAGTGGTTCTGGAAAAGAAATTATTTTTGAAATTGATGATCGACCTAGTGTAAAAAGAAACTCATACAAGTTAGCATTTGAAAAGCGGGAAACTAGCCCACATAATTTTGAGGGTATTAATATATACGAAGATATTGGAACCTTTAGTTTTCATGCGCCAAATATAGATGCGAATGATATAGAAGTTCGGTTAAGACCATTAAACAATAATAATAACTTTGAATATTCATCGTGCTATAGAATAAGGCAGAAGAACTCTAATAGTATCGAAATAGATTTTGATAAAGACAAATTACCTAAAGGATACTATAGCTTATTAATAAGTTGTAAGGAAAGAACCATCACGAAGGAGACCTTTATTCTTATAGATCCAATTGAGTACAATGATGGATTTGGTATGTCTTATGAAAAAATAAACAATAAGCATGAAAAATTCATTTTAGAGAAAGGTTTACATTATCAAATTGAACCATCTCATATAACATGTCTTGTATCTGAAGATATGAATAATTATTATATCGAACCTTCAAATGTTGCTAAGGTAAGATTTAATCTACTAGTTCATGGAATTACAGTACCTATTTCTAAGGTTATACTGCCAATAAGGTGGGATATTACTGGATTAGAAACTGTTGTAGACAACAAGGATCATAACCAGGTAAGAGAAATATCTAAACAAGCTTTTGATAATAGTGACATCCGTTTACAGATTATTAATTACGATTATAGATATAAAACATTAACATATAAGCTAGAGATAAAAGAAATAAATAATAATGAAAGTATAGTTGAAACTAGAAAGCTAGGTTATGGGGATCAGTTTAACTTTCAGTTTAAGAATATCAGAGATAGGTTGATTGATTTTCATAATATTTCAATCAAGATAGTTGTCTTAAATGAGGAACAAGAAATCTTATATGAACAAATTATCTTGAATGTAGCAAAAAAAATAAAGATGCTTAATTTAAAATCGGAATTTATTGAGAATGTCCTGATTATATCATGGGATGAAGAATACTCCAATAAATCAAGGATCCTGAAACTCTATAATTATATTAATCCTTGGAAGAACCCTTTGGAGTTTGAACTTTCCGATGGTATTACAGAGGTGATAGTGGCACTTGATAAAATAGACTATGGTTACTATTTACCAGTGTTAGATTATAAAAAAGAATATAGTCTTTTTGACAATATTCAAGAGAAAAGGGATTTCTTCAAAAAGAATGATATAAAAAATATAATCGCTAATGATATAGCAATAAAAGTGGAGAATGAAGACTTTATTTTGGGTGAGCTATTGCAGTGTTACGCAAATGGGCAGTCTAACAATTCACAATTATTTGAAGGCTTGAAAAATACAAGTGCTTTATCAATCAGTAAAGTATTTATGACCCTTACTCAGATGAGATATTTTACTGTTGATCAGAATCATGTAGAGACATTTATAAAAGATTCATTTAGAATACTGAACTTAATTATTAGTAGAGAGGGATATGAAAGAGTTTTAAATGGTTTACTTAATATGACTAACTATCTCAATAATCAAGATATGAAACTATGTGTTACAATGTTGCTAGCAACGAGAAAAGATAAAGAAATTTCTAATGAAAAAATCGATTTATTATCTGAAATAAACATAATAGATGCCTTATGTAGTGTGAAAAATGGAAGTGGGGCACTTACTAGCAATTTAAAAAGTCGTTGTGTATCAACTTTTGAAAGAGAGCTTTTATCTATTGCTAGAAAACACAAAGAAATTTCAAATGTTGTAAGAAATGAGATTGAAATAATCAACTCTTTCTGGAGTTGGATAACAGAATATAAAAACAGTTATATTCTTAAATATGATTATTCTCTACCAAGAGCTTTTAGGATTTATGAATTTGAAAAAGATATTTCTACAATGAAAGTGAATGGAAATAAAATTGATGATCTTGTTGAAAATATTAAGTGTGACAACAACTGCTCATACTTTAAGTTACCAGAAGAATTAGCTAATCGTTATAAGATCACTAAAGAGCAATTCAATACCATTAAAGATCTGCTTGAAACTAACATGAATGATTATTATCGTTCCTTATTAATTTCTGCATTTTTGTCGATTGTTCCAGTCGAGACTATGTCTGATGATGATTACTACAAAATGATTATGGAAGAATACTTTGGGAAACGATGGGAATTATTTGAAAGATATAGGGCATTTTTCAAATTGATATTTATATAGGGGGAAGATATATGAGCATTAACCCAATTGCAACTACAGAAAATATAAGGGAAGAGTACACTAAATATCTGAAATCCATGTTCTTATTTAAAAATAAGGAATTAAGGGAATCAGCGGATAAGGCAATTGAACTTAATAAATCTGAATTAGTAAAAGGTCCCTATCTTGAATCAACAGCAATGTATAAAAGTGGTAAGGATTTAAAACAATTAGCAAATGAAAAAATATTACATAAAAACTTTGTAAAGCTAATCCCTAGGATTGGAGAATTTCCACTACACTTACATCAAGAAAAAGCAATTAAGAAAGCAGTTGTTGAGAAAAAGAATATGATCGTTGCTACTGGTACAGGCAGTGGTAAAACTGAAAGTTTCTTGATACCGATCCTCAATCACTTAGCAGAACAACATAGTAATAATGAATTAACTCCAGGAGTTAGAGCACTGATTCTTTATCCTATGAATGCATTAGCAAATGATCAACTAAAAAGATTAAGAAGCTTATTAGCGGATTATCCAGAAATTACTTTCGGAAGATATACAGGTGAAACCAAAGAAAAGAAAAGTGAAGCTCTTGATAATTTCAAGAAAATGAATCCAGACCAACCACTTTTAAAAAACGAATTATTATCTAGAGAGGAAATGCGGTCAAATCCACCACATATTTTATTAACAAATTATGCAATGTTAGAATATCTATTACTACGTCCTGATGACAATGTATTTTTTGATGGATTATATAAAGATTATTGGAAGTATATTGTTTTAGATGAGGCTCATGTTTATTCTGGTTCTTTGGGAAGCGAAATTTCATATTTGATAGCTAGATTAAAAGATAGGGTAGTTGATGGAGAAAAAGGCAAGATAAACTTTATTGCTACTAGTGCAACATTAAGCAGCAGTAAAGAAGAAATTAAACATGTTGTAAAGTATGCTGAGGATTTATTTGGAGAGGACTTTAGCGAAGACTGTATAATTACATCTGAAAGAGTAAGAACTAACGCAAATGCAAATTTAATCAAACCACCATTGGATACATACAAGAAAATCTTAATGTTAACTGAAAAATATACTGGAAGAGAATTAGCAGAGGCAATTAATAAGGAAGGCATATATGAATCTATAAACCCTAAAAGTGAGTCATATGAAGTTCTTTATGACACATTAATTCAGGATTATTATGTAAATAAGTTAAAGATCGTTATTGAGAACAAAACAAAGTTGATTGAAGAAGTTATAGTGGATGTTTATGGGGCTGTGAATAATGAAAATATTGATGCTTTTCTAGCAATGGTAGATTTAGCTGCTAAAGCTAAAAAAGAAGATAACTCAGATGTGTTACTACCTGCAAGATATCACACATTTTCTAAGGCTATAGAAGGTGGATTTGTAAGATTATACCCAACAAAAAAAGTTTTCTTGAATCGTAAAGAGTATGAGAATATTGGAACAGAAAAAGTTGGCATCTTTGAATTAGCCAATTGCCAGAAATGTGGACAAGAGTACCTTATAGGCAAGATAGAAAACGGATATCTAAAACAATCATCTGGCTTTTTTAATGGAGAAACTAAAGAAAGACTTGAATACTTTTTACTTAAAGAGGACTACTCAAATATAGAATTAAATGAAGATTCTTTAGTTGAAGATGACGAATTATTAGGTGATGATTTCAAAGCAAACAATGCTGAGAGATATATTTTATGCACAAAATGCGGGAAAGTTGCTCCATATGCTAATAGGACAGACAAAGAATGTTGCAAAAATCCTAATCTTATCATTGTATATAAAGTCAATCATAAAGGTTCGATTAATACTTGTTTAGATTGCGGTAGTTATGGAAGAAGCATTGTAAAAAGACTTGTAAATGCTGACGCACCAACAACCGAAATGTTAGGGAGGACGCTCTATCAGAATATACCAGGAGAAAAAGTCACATTTGCATCCGAAGAAGATAATGACTTGACTGAAACTGAAAGCGAAAGTCTCTTTGGAAACTTTAATTTCTTTGATACGGTAGAAGAAAAAACTAGTCAAGATATAAATGGAAGAAAACTATTAGCTTTTTCAGATAGTCGAAAAGAGGCAGCTTATTTTGCAACTTATATGGATATTAGGTATAACAATTATTTGTGGAGAAAGATTATCCTAGATGCAATTGATTCTCTTGACGATGAAGAGATTACAGTTAATAAATTGCATACAAGAATATATAAAGATATAGAATCACAAAAAGATTTACTTATTGATAAATTAGAGGATATTGATGAAACAATTTCTGCTTATATAATGTATGAACTAATGTCATATGAAAGAGAAATTGGATTAGAAGGAGTTGGCATGCTATCGTTCAGCTTCCCAAAACCAGATTGGTGGCCTCAGGGACTTGAACTTTGTGGATTGAATAGTAATCAAGTTTGGCAAGTAGTAGAGCAGTTTTTCCATGGTCTGAGAATTTATAGGTGCGTAAATTATCCTGAAGATTTGCGACATGAACATCCACTATTTGGTCAACGTACTAAACCTATTTATTTTAGATATGAAGATTCTAATCCTCAAAAGGGAATTATGAGTATCAGGCCAAAAGAAAACTATAGTAACATGAGATTTGAATACTTAGTAAAAATATTCACTGAATTAGGTGATAATAAAAAAGTTGCTAAAGAGAAAGCAGATATTTTTCTTGAAAAAATATTTAATGATTCAAATTTTATTAGATTAATGATTGATAGAGGAGTATATATATCTAGATATATTCCAAATGAAGGCAATGTTTATCAATTGAACTACAATAAGTGGCTATTTAAAAAGAATCAAGTACTTTATCGTTGCAATATTTGTGGTAAAAAAACACACATTAATATTGAGGGAGTATGTTCATCATATAGATGTAATGGACAATTAGAGCTATTTAGGGAAGAGGTTTCAAGGCACACATATTACTCTGATATTTATAATAATATCAAAAGAATTCCAATGGTTATAAAAGAGCATACAGCTCAGCTAACAAGTAGGCATGCCTCTGAAATACAAACTAAATTCGAACAAGGCAAGGTAAATATTTTAAGTTGCTCAACTACCTTTGAAATGGGTGTTGATGTAGGAAGCCTAGAGGCAGTATTTTTACGGAATATACCTCCAGAGACAGCTAATTATGTCCAAAGAGCTGGACGAGCAGGTAGGAGAACAGCTTCAACAGCATACATTTTAACATATGCAAAGCGTAGATCTCATGATTTGTACTATTTTCAGAATCCTGAGAAAATTATTGAGGGCAAGATTAAACCTCCATATATAGAGAAAAGTAATGACAAAATTGCTTTTAGACATCTATGCTCTATTGTATTTTCATGGTTATTTAGAAAAGATGAATGTTATTTTTCAAATGTTGAAAAATTGTTTGCCTATAATCAAGACTATCCATCAGTGGATATCAAGTTAAGAGAAGAGTTGAATAATCATCCACAAGATATCTTAAAGTCTTTGCGAAACGTTTTTACTAAAGAAGTTCAAGATGTCTTTAAAATAGAAAGATGGAAATGGATAGAAGAAAGACTTTTAAAGGATACTGGGAATTTGATTATTTCGAAAGAGAAGTGGATTGAAGACGTAACTGACATTATAAAAATAAAAGATGATAACTTTGCAAAAGGAAAACCTACAGATTCTATAACTAAAATGCTAAAGACATTTTTAGATAAGAGTGTAATCGATTTTTTAGCTTCAAATAATGTACTTCCTAGATACGGTTTTCCAATTGATTCTGTAAATTTAGATACAATACATTTGGGTGAAGCGTCAAAGAACGTAAATCTAAGCCGAGATTTAAAATTAGCTATATCAGAATTTGCACCAGGGAATAAGGTAATAGCAAATGGAGTAATGTGGGAATCTTATTCTATAAATATGTCAAGGTCTAAGTGGTGGCCAACGTACTTATATGCAATATGTGATGAGTGTCATACTATTTATAAAGAACCATGTGATTATAATTTAAAAATAGCAGACATAGACGAAGATAAAAAATATTGTGCATGTGGAGCTCCATTAACTATGCATAAATTTATAAAACCTATTTTTGGGTTCTCAACTGATAATAGTAAACCAGAAAAACCAACATTATCAAAACCAGTTTCCTCCTATAGTAGTAAGGTGTTTTTTCATCAATATGATGATAATGAGAGAAACTATCAAAGCACAGTGGATGTATATAACATTCCTATAAAATATACTTATTCTCCAAGAGGAAACTTGTTTATTGTAAATCAAGGGAACAATGGTAGAAGTTTTAGGGTATGTTCATGGTGTGGTTATGCTACTACTAACGATTATGACATAGAGTTTGAACATAAGAACAAATATGGGAACAATTGTGGGAATAAGTATTTGAACAAGGTAGATTTAGGACATGAGATTATTACAGATATTATTGAAATAGAATTACCTAATGTGGTAAATAATTTTAGCGAAGCATTTTATTATTCAGTACTGTATGCGTTAATTGAAGGTGCAACTGGTTATCTAGGAATTGATAGAAGAGAGATTGACGGGTGTTTGAATTACACAAGTCAATCCGATATGCCATCCTTTATATTATTTGATCAAGTACCAGGAGGTGCTGGTCATGTTAAGAGAATTGGAATAGAATTGGACAAGGTAATAAAAGAAGCAAAAAAACGTGTAAGTGGATTATGTGAATGTGGTGAAGAAACCAGTTGCTATGGTTGTTTGAGAAACTATTCTAACCAACCATATCATGACATACTTCAGAGGGGACTAGCCTTAAACTATTTTAGAGTAATGGAGAATATTAATAATTCATATAAGGAAATTGCTTCATCAAAAGAAACTGACATAAACTCTATTATTTTGTATTGTAAAGACAGGAATATAGAAGTTCCAATCGAAGGATACGAGTTAGAATTAGATAATGGTGATTTACCAATTGCGGAGCTTGCATTTGTGGAAATGAAAATTGCATTATTTTTGGATGATCAACAGGAAGAGAAAAATATTTTTAGTGATTTAGGATGGAAAACTTATTTCATTAATGAGTTTAATTTAAATAAATGTCTAAGTGATTAATTTATTAAGATTTCAATGAGGAGATAAGAATGAATGTTGATATTGCAATAACAAAAACTTATTTAACGGCGTTGTCTAAGCTACCAAAATCAAAACAAAAAAAAGCAAATAACTTTTTCGAAAAATTCAAATTGAACCCTGATTCTGCATCCATAAATTATGAAGATATTATTGATATGAAAGATGATAAAGTGAGAACCGTTCGGATTGATCAAAAATACCGAGCAATTATCATTCATCCTCCTGAAGGAAATGTTTATTTATTTGTATACATTGACAATCATGATGAAGCAATGGATTGGGCTAAAAATAAGATCTTTAATGTTAATAGTAGCACTTCGGCAATTCAGGTAGTAGACCTAACTATAGGAAAAAAAGAAGTAGTTCCATCAGAAGAAGAAATTGAGAGTCAAGACAAAGGTGAATTAAGTATAGCTGACATATACACTCAAGATGAATTGATTTCAATAGGTATTCCTAAACTTGTACTTCCTGTATTATCTTTTATCAAAACTGACGAAGACTTGGTGAAGCATGTGAAGGAATATGTTTCTGAGGATATCTATGAAATATTGAGTTTTTGCCTAGAAGGTATAGATATAGAAGAAATTAAAGAATGTTTCAGTATTGAAAATGATTTTGTACCGAAAACAATGCATGAAGCAATAAATAAAGATATTAATAAATCTTATATAAAAGTTATTTCTGAGGAAGATGTAATTTCAAAAGTCTTAGATGACCCTATAGACTTATGGCGTATTTTTATACATCCTCAACAAAACAAGTATGTAATAGGCAATAATGGAAATTATAAAGGGAGCTTTCAGCTAAAAGGATCTGCAGGAACAGGTAAGACTGTTGTAGCAATGCATAGAGCTAAATACCTTGCTGAAAATGTTTATACAAGTAGAGAAGATAAGATTCTATTTACAACATACTCTAAAAAATTAACTAAATCAGTAGAGTATAACCTCAAAAATATGTGCAACTTAGAAAGTTTGAATAGGATTGAAGTGATCAATTTGCATTCATGGATTGCTAAGTACCTTAAAGAACATAATATCTCATTTAAAATAATTGATGATGAAACTCGTGCTATATTTATAGAATCAGCAATAACAAGAGTAGGGTTAGAACAGGACTATACACTTTCAGATGTAATTACAGAAATAGATGTTGTATTAAGTTATCACCAGGTTATGGATTTGGACTCATACCTAAGAGTAAGTAGAAACGGTGCATTTAAAAAGCTTGGAAGAAGCCAAAGAAAAGAAGTTTGGAATATTATATCTGAGTACCTTGAAATGCTTCATGAATCTGATTTTACTGAATGGTGGATTATTATTAAGGATGTAATACATATGATAAGTAGAAAAAAAGATATAAACTATTCAGCCATAATTATTGATGAAGCTCAAGATTTTGGGATGCCAGAGTATAGACTAATAAGAGCTTTAATTGATGAAAAAGAAAATGATTTATTTATTGTGGGTGATATTAGACAAAGAATTTATTCTGTAAACTCTAACTTTTCAAAATGTGGCATTAATATTAAAGGTAATAGAACAAGAGAACTTAAAATAAATTATAGGAATACTTTGGAGATTAGTCAGCAAGCAGAAAAAATTATTAGAGGTGTTAATTTCACAGATTTTGATTCGGATACTTTTCAAGACAAGTCTTCAAAGTGTGTGATGAGAGGTAAAAGACCGATAATTAATAATTTCCCTAGCCAATATGAAGAGAGTAATTATGTACTTGAGGAAATAAGAAAGATAGTTAGTTCTGGTATTAATTATAGTGAAATTGCAATTGTTTCGAGAGTAAATAGTTACTTAAGTATTATAAAAGATACCTTGAACAAGGCGATGATAAGAACAATATCTCTTGAAGAAGTTAATCCTATTAGTCAAAACAATGTTTATATAGGGACTATGCACGGAATCAAAGGATTTGAGTTTAAAGTAGTTTTTCTGGTTGGAATGAACGAAAGTATGATTCCATATAAGAATCAATTGGACAAGTTAGAATATCATAGAGAAATAGAAGAATATGAAAATAAGGAGCGTTCATTATTATATGTTGCTATGACAAGAGCACGAGATCAGTTATATATTTTGAGTAGTAATCAGATATCAAAATGGATAGAAAAAATAAGTTAATAGATTTTTATCTATTGTAGAGATCCCTGCAGAAACTTAGAAGTTTAGAGGCTTAATTAATATAGCAAAAATAAATACAAAAATGTGGTATAATCTAGGTGAGTTTATGTTGTTAGCTCGCCTAATTATATTTCTGGAGGTATGAGAAAATGGCTCTAAATCGATCACCAGTTACCATTAAAATAAATAAACAAACATCCATTATAGAATGTAAAATGGGAGAAAAAAGAAAATAATATTGCTTGTCAAGTAATTTTGACCTTCTAGTGGTCACTTTTAATTGTAAATCAATACTTCATTCTCAAGTAAAGGAAATATATTGATAAGCGATGGAGAAAAAATTATTTCTGATAATTATGAACTGATTTTAATGTTGGACAAGTATCTATATCATACCTATTTAATCAGTTCATATGATATATATTATAATTTAATGCCATCTAATATTAATGAGTATCCATTAACAGATTTTTTATTTATAGATAGTGGTGGATATGATGGTCCAGCTATCAGATCGCATTTGAATGAAATTGAGAAAACACTTGGCAAAGAGATAGAAGGAATAGAACAAATTTTATTTGGAGGATCTCTATCTAAAAAAACTTTTGTAGAAGGAATCAGTGATGTGGATGCTTTAGTAGTGGTTAAACCGGATATAGCTAGTGGTCTAACCCCTGAGGAATTGGGAAATAAATTTTATGATTTACAATACCTAGCTTGTTCATATTTTAAGACTTATAAATACACCATTAGCTCTTAAATTTTCATATATCTTAGGAGCTCCATATCTAGATTTACTAGTTTTAAATATATGCAGAATTTCATTTTCTAGAAATCGATTTTCAATGCTCCTTTTACTTTCTTTTTTATTGAGATGCTTATAATATGAGCTTCTAGAAACCTTTAGAACTTTGTACATTAGTTTTATATCATGGATATGTCTATTGTCAGTAATGAACTTATATATTGAGCTTACTTCTTTGCAAATACTGCCATGGCTTTTTTTAATATTTCGTTCTCTTCTTCAATTCTAGCCTGCTTAGAACGTCATTAAACTTAAGTGGAACAACATTTAAAGGAATATGTACTGCAAATCTTATGTAATAGCATGTGAGCTGAAGGCGGGTCGTTCGTGTATAAGGATAAGCTAATGCACTATATCTCTTCATAGGGAGCGAAGCCTATTAAGGAAATGACAGACAGGTTCAATTCAGGGATGTAGTAAACACAGAGACGTTTTGAGTTGTAAGGGATATAATTTGTAGATTATTTTTTGTTTAACCTATTAGTTACTAGTTATTAGCAACTAACTTAATAAAAGCATGAGGATTTTACTGGAATCAAATGATTAATTAACAATTACTATTTTAGAGAGGTTGTAATGGGAACTCCTATTTTGCCTAGGTTTTTATCTTCCATTTTACTTGATTCGTATTCTACCATATATACTCGGAGAGTGTATACTAAAACAATTACTTGTCTATGAAAAAACAGAGGATGCTCAAAATTGCATCCTCTGATCCTATTAGCATTCATATTACTATTTTTAGGAGGTTATCTAAGTTCTATGCATCTGACTTGTTGGAACATGAATGTGTTATTTTATTAATATGGGCCTATATGAATATATGTAGGTTTGTATAAATAGACTAGCGTAGATATTTGATCAGAATAATGTTGTCTTAGACTATTCTGCTAAGGAGATGAGGATTGGGACCCATTATCAACTTGTCTCCTTGGCATTCTATTTGGGAATAAATAAAATCATTTAATTAATGGTTCATCATTTTTCCCAAGCACCCTAGGGATGAGTTCTTTATCAATGAATACAAGTAGGTTATCACATTCTTTTACTAAGGCTTGCAAATTACTTAACACATTAGGATCGCCATACCAGAATTGTTGAATATATTCTTGATCAAGTTCATTTATTAAAGCGTTTATAATAGTTATTGCAACAAAGGCATCATCTATAAGTGCCCAAGCTCCTAATGCATCGGGTATGATATCGATAGGGCTTAAGAAATATAAAATAGCATATACAACTTTTCCTTTATATTTTTGGGGGAGCGAGGGGTCTAAAGATATTTTCCATAGTAAATAGAATAAGTCTGGAACTAATATAATTATACTTTTCAAGGTATCTGGGCAATTCTTGTCTTTAATCCAAGAATCTATCTTTTTACGTATTTTTTATAAAATGCTTCATTTTTTTTCTGACTTTTATCACTATGAATGTTTTCAACGTAAGGAACTATAGCATTTTGAATAGTTTGATTTCCCATTAAATCATCTTTATTGATCATAGTTTATACCCCCATTTTTTATATCTTATACCTTAATTCCACAATATCAATAAAATTCCTTCATAATAAGTGATATGAGTGTAAAACTCTATTTTTACAGACTAAAAAGAAGCATTAAGGGATGTGATAATAACAATAACTCATTCATTCTAGTAAATGTGCTTTGACAAACTTTTTATATAGTTAATTAGATAGGTAAGATTAAATATAATTTCTGTCACCTTAGCGTTTTTCATTTTCTTACTAGACATCTCCACCCACAATGATATAATATAACTATCAAAGTGGCCCATCTGAAAGGAAGTGATTGTAAAATATGTTACAATATACATCGATTTTGAAAGCCAGACCTTTTCTATATCTAGAACTAAAAAAAGCCATATCATTGAAAATTCAAGGATTTAGTGAACTAGATATAAAAAACAAATCATTAGAAGAGAATATTTTCTCTGTCAATACAGAAACCAGAAAAAAAGAAATTGCTTCAGCAGTTATTAATAGAATACAAGTATTAGATGATTACATATTAGATAAAATCGTAAATGGTAGCTTACAAACAAGCAAGCAGCTAACTATTTATAGCATACTCAAAACAGACAGGCTTTTTTTCGAATTTATGAAAGAAGTCTATAGAGAAAAGATACTATTAAAAGATTACAGCATAGACGACAAAGATTTTAATATATTCTTTAGAAGAAAAGCGGAGCAAAGTGAAAAAGTTGCATCATGGCAGGATTATACCTATTACAAGCTTAAACAAGTATATAAAAGAATTCTATCAGAAGCAGGATTCATCAAAAACACAAAAAATGAAGTAAAAATTATACCTCAGATAATAGAGGAAGAAGTTAAAAATCATCTAATAGATATAGGTGATAGAGTATACCTAGAAGTCATGTTGGGGGAGATGTAAATGGATATATATGAAAGACTAGACAAGATTCTTCCAAAGCTACAGGAGAAGAGATTTAGAGAAAACAAAGGACTAGGCAATGAAATAGGATATTATATATTTGACTATGACCCTAGTGATGAGCTTATAGTTAGGGAGCATATTAAATACCTAAAGCAGAAAATAAATAATGAAAGCTCAGAAATAAAAATAAAAGAGTTCGATCTATATGAGATCATGTTAGAGGTTCTAGAAAGCAAAGGGTACTTAAACAAGGTTCTTGATATGGAAAAACAAAAAGGCACAGAGCACATACTAAACGCTATTAAGAAAACCCTTAGATTAACTCAAAATAATGATCTAGTAGTAGAGTATATAAGAGATAGAGTAGAAAAAAATGACATAGTATTTTTAACAGGTGTAGGGAAAGCATGGCCTATTATCAGATCACATACAGTTTTAAACACACTACATTCAGTAATAGATGAAGTACCACTCATAATGTTTTTTCCAGGGGTATATGATGGACTTGAGCTTAAGTTATTTGATGAAATAAAGGACGACAATTATTATAGGGCATTTAAGTTGATTGAAAGATAAATGAAAAGGGGAGATTTTATGCAACTTAGGAAAATGTTTTATAAAGAGATTGATAGAGATATTAAAGGAGTTATTAAAATTGGACAAGATGATGAATCAAATGTCTATCAAGAGCTTGAAGAGTATGTTGTAACTAGAGAATTGGCTAAACACTTTAGTGAATTCTTTGAAGCATATAAAAAAGGCATAAATAGCTACACAGATAAAATTGGAGTATGGATATCAGGCTTCTTTGGAAGCGGTAAATCACACTTTTTAAAGATACTATCATATCTATTAGAAAATAAAGAAGTAAAGGGTCAAAAAGCTATTCATTATTTTGATGATAAAATAGAGGATTCTATGGTGCTAGCTGACATAAAAATGGCTGGAGACACTAGTGCAGATGTGATTTTATTTAATATAGATTCCAAATCAGACTCTACTTCAAAAGCGAATAAAGATGCTATTGTTAAAGTTTTTATGAAAGTATTTAATGAAATGCAAGGCTTTTGTGCTGCACTTCCCTGGGTTGCAGAACTAGAGAGGCAATTAGTAAAGGATGGTACATATGAAACTTTCAAAGCCAAATTTGAAGAGCTATCAGGTAACACTTGGGAAGATTCAAGAGAAGACTTTTATTTTGAAGAAGATAATATAGTAAAAGCACTATCAGAAACAACAAAAATGAGCGAGGAAGCAGCTAGAAGCTGGTACAACAAAGCAGAACAAAACTACACATTAAGTATAGAAAAGTTCGCTAACCTAGTAAAGGAATATATAGAATCAAAGGGAAACAATCATCATGTTGTTTTTCTAGCGGATGAAATAGGACAATACATAGGAGATGATGTAGGCCTAATGCTTAATCTCCAAACAGTAGTAGAGGACTTAGGTACACACTGCGGAGGAAGAGCATGGGTAATTGTTACATCACAACAGGATATAGACTCTATTACTAAAGTAAAAGGAAACGATTTTTCAAAAATTCAAGGAAGATTTAATACTAGACTTATTCTATCCTCAGCAAATGTAGACGAAGTAATAAAGAAAAGAATTCTTCGTAAAACGGATGTTGCTAAAGATACATTAAAACTACTATATCAAGATAAAGAAGCTATCCTAAAAAATCTAATCACTTTTTCAGCTGATACACCAGAAATGAAGATTTACAAAACAGAAGAAGACTTTGTAAATGTATATCCATTTATACCATATCAATTTAATTTGCTTCAATCCGTATTTACAGGTATTAGGCTACATGGAGCTAGTGGTAAACACTTGTCAGAAGGAGAACGTTCATTACTTAGTGCATTCCAAGAATCGGCTATTATCTATGCAGATAGTGAAATAGGTACACTTATACCATTTGGGGCTTTTTATGAAACTGTGGAAGCATTTTTAGATTCAAATATTAGAACAGTCATAATAAAAGCCGAGGATAATGAACGTTTAACAAAAGAAGATGTAGAAGTCTTAAAAGTACTATTTTTAATTAAATATGTAAAGGAAATGCCTTCAAATATAGAAAACATAGCTACTTTAATGGTTAGACATATTGACGATGACAAAATTGAACTAAAAAAACAAATAGAAGAATCCTTAAAGAGACTATTAAAAGAAACTCTAATCCAAAAAAATGGTGACGAGTATATTTTCCTTACTCATGAAGAACAGGATGTAAACAAGGAAATTCAAAATATACCTATTGATATGAGTGAAACTATATTAAAAATAGGAGAAGAAATCTTTGAGGGAATTTATGATGAAAAGAAATACAGATATAATACCAGGTATCATTTTGACTTTAATAAGATAATAGACGATAGGTTATTATCACCTCAAAAGCACGAAATAGGATTAAAGATTATAACTCCATATTATGATACAGGTGTAGAACTAACAGACCAAGAGCTTAAATTGATGTCCACAAGGGAAAACAATCTAATTGTAAAGCTGCCTATGGACACTACTTTCTTAGAGGAAATGGAAGAGGTATTAAAGATAAAAACCTATTTAATGAGAAAAGGTGGAGCTGCAGCTACTCCAGAAATAGAGGAAATTAAGATTAGAAAATCTAGGGAAGTAAAGGAAAGAGGAGACAGAGTAAAGTCATCACTTATTGAAGCTATAAAATCAGCAGAACTCTATGCTAACTCACAAAAACTAGACATTAGGGCAAAGAACCCAGTAGAGAGAATAAACGAAGGATTTAAAGTACTTATTGAGAGTATGTACAATAAACTTAGTTACATTACAACATTTGTGGAAAGCAACAAAGATCTAAACGATATTATATTAGAAGATGACATGCAGCTAAAAATAACAGATGATATGCCAAACAAATTAGCAGTGGATGAGGTTGGTGGTTTTGTTGAGAGAAACACAGATAGAAATATTCCTATGACAATAAAGTCTATAGTTAGTCTATATTCAAAGGCTCCTTATGGATGGAAAGACTTAGATATAGTAGGCATAGTACTAAGACTATTTAAAGCTCAAGAAGTGAAGCTACAGCTTGGAAGTGAATATATCAATATATTTGATAAGGATTTAATCAATTATCTCACTAAAAGAGACTATCAAGATAGACTAGTCATTAAGAAAAGAACTAAAGTTCCAGCAAAATATATAAACAACGTAAAAAACTTAGCCAAGGAAGTCTTTGATATTACGGCAATGCCAAATGATGAAGATGGTTTAATGGAAAGATTTAAAAAGCTATGTGAGCAAGAACTAAACATGAGAAGTATAGATACAAATGATTATGGAATATATTTTCTGCTAGAGAATTACAAAAATAATATATACTATCCAGGAAAAGAAGTATTAGAAAGAGGTCAAAAGCTATTTGAAGAAATATTAGCCCTAAGGGATAGCACAGAGTTTTATGAAAAAGTATATGAGTTAAAAGATGAGCTATTAAATTATGAAGAAGACGTATTTGAAGTAAAGAAGTTTTTCAAAAATCAAAGAGAACAGTTTGACAATGCTGTTAAGCAGTTAGACATATACAAACACAATAGCACCTATGTAGTTGACAAAGAAACTATCAAGTTAATTGGTGAAATAGAAAGAATAGTTAAATCAAAAGAGCCATACTCTGAAATTCATAAATTACCTAATTTAATAGAACAATTTATAAACAAATTTACAGAGTTACTGGAAGAAGAATGTAAGCCAGTTAGAAATGTAATTAAAAGTGATTGTGAAAAGGTATTAAATGAATTATCTATATATGAATTTAAGGATGAATTTTACGGTAGATTTAAAGGCATGTTCGATAATCTATTAAAACGCCTAGACAGTGCAAATAACTTCTATGAAGCAATCGCAATGAAGGAAGAATCAGATAGAATAAAGATTCGCTGCTTTGATGAAATAAACAGAGAAAAGCAGAGGAGAAAACCACCTGTAATAGACAATGTACCACCAACAACTTCAGGAGAAGGAGAGACACCACCATATGTAACTAAAAAAACTATACATGTAAGTATATCTAACATACTGCATGGTGCAAAGGAAATCGAGACTGATAAAGATATAGAAGAAGTATTAGAGCAAATTCGTAAGAGTCTAAAAGAGCAGCTAACTGAAAACACAAAACTAAAACTAATCTAAGGGCAGGAGGGTCATATATGAACAAATCTGCTATAAAAAACTTTGCAGTAAGAGCTAGGAATAAACTTATAGAAGATATTACTCAAAAATCATATGAACTAGGTATTACAAAAAATGAAATAAAGGATATAGAAACCTTTGAGGGTGGATTTAGAGTAAAAGGGATTGAAAATAGCAAAGTCTATAAGAAGTATGAAATAAAACAAAGAGAAAAACTAATATCTAACATAAAGACAAAAGGATTTGAACAAGTAATAGAAGAGGTTGCCTATACATGGTTTAATAGATTCATTGCCCTCCGTTTTATGGAGGTCAATGAATACCTTCCTACAGGTGTAAGAGTGCTATCATCAATAGAAGAAGGAAAAATAGAGCCAGATATTATAAAAGAAGCGTTAAATGTAGACTTAGACTTAGATAAGGAAATAATATATAGATTAATAGATTCTAATGATACACAGGACTTATATAAATATCTTTTAATAAAACAATGTAATGAATTAGGTAAAATAATGCCTATGGTATTTGAAGAAATATCTGACTACACAGAACTACTAATACCAGATAATTTATTAGGAGAAGGATCTGTAATAAGGGATTTAGTAGAGTCTATAGAGGAAGAGGACTACAAAGATCAAGTAGAGATTATAGGCTGGCTTTATCAATACTATATATCCGAAAAGAAAGATGAAGTATTTGCAGATTTAAAGAAAAACAAGAAGATTACAAAAGAAAATATACCTGCTGCAACCCAGCTATTTACTCCAAAGTGGATAGTAAAGTATATGGTAGAAAACTCACTAGGTAGACTATGGCTAGAATCCCATCCAGACGAAGAGTTAAAAGCACAATGGAAATATTACTTAGAAGAAGCAGAACAAGAACCAGAGGTACAAAAGAAACTTGATGAACTTAAAGACCCTAACTTAAATCCAGAAAATATAAAAGTACTAGACCCAGCTATGGGAAGTGGACATATTTTAGTATATGCCTTTGATGTACTGTATGATATCTACCTAAAAGCAGGATATTCAGAAAGAGATATACCACAACTAATATTAGAGAAAAACCTATACGGACTAGATATAGATGATAGAGCAGGACAACTAGCAGCCTTTGCACTTATGATGAAAGCAAGGAGTAAGAATAGGAGAATATTTAGAAGAAAAGTAGAGTTAAATGTTTGTTCGATTCAGGAAAGTAATGGGATAACAAAGGAAGCTATTGAGTATTTAGTTAGCCCGAAAGATACTGCATTAGAAAAACATATTCATAAAGAGGGTGTAGAATATTTAATTGAAGTATTTACTGATGCAAAGGAGTATGGCTCAATATTAGATGTCAATAAAATAGATTTCGATGCTATTGAGAGAAGGATAGAAGAGATTAGAGATGGAGAAGCATTAAATTTATTTGAGTTTGAGTATAAAGAGGTAATATTAGAAAAGTTTCCACCTCTTGTTAAACAGGGTAGGATAATGAGTGAGAAGTATGATGTGGTGTGTACTAATCCACCTTATTTAGGTAGACAAGGAATGAATAAAAAATTAATCGAATTTGTAGACAAGAACTATAAAGGCAGTAAGCAAGACCTATTTTCTGTATTTATCGAAAATGGATTTAATTTCTTAAAATTAAAAGGATTTAATTCAATGATAACAATGCACTCATGGATGTTCTTAGACTCATTTAAGGAGCTTAGGAGAAATATAGTAGACAATTATGGGATATACAGCATCTTACATTTGGGTTACGAAGCATTTGAAAATATCATTGGCAAAGTAGTGCAAACATGCGCATTTATTGTTAGGAAAGTTAATATAAGCTTGACGTCACATAATGTTAGATTAGTTGATTATTATGATTCAAGACGACATGAAAAAGAATCCCAGTTTTTCAATCCCATTAATAGATACAAGAAGTTAAATCAATCAGATTTTAAACAAGTACCCAATTATATTTTATCATATTGGATTAGTAAGGAATTTCTTAATGTCTTTAAGAAAGGTAAGAGACTTGAAAATAAAGTGCTAGCAGTAACAAAAGGAATTTTTACAGGAAATAATGATAGATTTATAAGATACTGGTATGAAGTTAATAGTTTGGATATGGTCAATAGAAAGTGGAACAAGTATTCCAAAGGAGGCCCATATAGAAAATGGTACGGGAATTCCCTGTATGTAATTAAATGGGAGAATAATGGTTATGAATTAAAAAGCTATGAAAAGAGTGGTATGGGAGCATCGAAGTATTATGGTTTACCTCATATTGTTTGGTCAAAAGTAACTACATTAGACATCACATTTAGAAAGGACCCAGACGATGTATACTTTGATGATGCTAGTCCTGCAATCATTTTTAGAGAAAATGAATTTAGCGATATCATTTTTGGATTTGTAAATTCTAAGATTTGCAAGGAAATTGCTAGAATACTTGCTCCAACAATGAACTATCAGATTGGTGATATAAAGAATATACCATTAATTGAGATAGAAGAAGAGTATAAAAAACAAATTGAACAATTAACTAGTAAATGCTTAGACATAACAAAAGAAGATTGGGATTCCTATGAAATATCTTGGGGTTTCCAAAAACATCCTTTATTAAGTCATAAAGGTATCTTAGGTGCTATAGAATATTCTTTTAATAACTGGCTAAATTTTACTAGAAAACAATTTTATTTATTGAAGGAAAGTGAAGAAAAACTAAATGAAATTTTTATTAATACTTATAAGCTCAAAGGTGAATTGACACCCGAAGTTGATCAAGATGATATAACAATAAATATTGCTAAACAAGAAAAAGACATAAAATCCTTCATCTCCTATGCAGTAGGCTGTATGTTTGGTAGATACTCCTTAGATGAAGAAGGCCTAATCTATGCAGGTGGGGAATTTGGAAAACAATTCAGAATTGAGAATGGAGAATTGAGAATTAATACAACGGAAGGATGGAAAAATTCTTCAATAGATGTCACTATGGATAACGTAATTCCTATAGTAGAAGATGATTACTTTGAAGATGATATAGTAAATAGATTTGTAGAGTTTGTAAAGATTACCTTTGGAGAAAAGACACTAGAGGAAAATATAGACTATATAGCAGAAACATTAGGACAAAAAACTGGTGAGACCTCAAGACAGGCTATAAGAAGATACTTCTTAAAAGACTTCTACAATGATCATGTAAGAACTTATCAAAAACGACCTATTTACTGGCTATTTGATAGTGGAAAACAAAACGGATTTAAAGCTCTTATATACATGCACCGCTATGATTCATCAACAGTAGCAAGGGTTAGAACAGATTATCTTCATAAGCTACAGAAAATGTACGAAGCAGAGGTAAGGAGACTAGATATACTTATAGAATCTAATCTATTACCAAGAGAAAAAGCTGCTGCAATGAAGAAAAAGGACACTATAAATAAACAAATTGGGGAGTGTCTAGCCTACGACCAAGTAATAGCCCATGTTGCAAATCAGAAAATAGAAATTGACTTAGATGATGGAGTAAAAGTTAACTATGGAAAATTCCAAGAGGTTGAGGTTTCACAAGGGGAAGGAAAGAAACCATTAAAAGCTGATTTATTAGCTAAGATATAGTACGGGGGTGATTGAATGAGTTATATTAAGGAACTACATATTAAAAATTTTAGAGGAATTAGGGATTTGGAATTATCAGACCTAGGAGTAGTAAATGTTATAGTTGGTGAAAACAATGCTGGTAAGACATCTGTATTAGAGGCTATAGCCATTATAGAAAGACCTACTGAACTAGGCAATATCATTAGGGTTGGTGGATTGAGGGAAATATTGAACAATAAGAGCTCATATTATACAATTTTTAAAAATATGTTGAATGCTGATTCTAATAGTATAAATATCTCTGCAAATATAGAAGGACAAGAGTTTGATCTAGATATAAATGGGAACAGGGTTCACATGTTGACAGAGGAAACATATTCTAAAGAAATTGAAAGATTTGAAGGTAAGATAAAAGTTAATTATGGTGAGAAAAAAATAGTAGAGAATGTAACAATATCTCAAAAGGATAAAGAATTTGTATTGGATAATAAGCTTCAGACAGTTTCTATGGAGTATGTTACATCTATTGAACATTTGACGAATAATATCCCAAATGAAGTTATCAAAAAAGGAAAGAAAAAGGAGCTAGTAGATTTACTTAAGATATTTGATAAGAATATTGTAGGACTGGAAATGTTAGAGGAGAATGGAAAAACCATACCTTATTTACAACATAAAAAGTTCGGACTAATGCCATTGTCTACCTATGGTGAGGGAACAAAAAAAGTACTCCTGCTAGGTTCATCTATTATAAAGGCAGAGAATGGAGTTTTGTTAATAGATGAAGTTGAAACTGCAATTCATATAGATGCTTTAGTTGATATATTTAAATGGTTTATAAAGGCATGTAAAAGACATAAAGTTCAAGTTTTTATGACTACACATAGCATAGAGGTAATTGATTCTTTATTAGAAAGTCAAAATGATGTAGATAGACTGAAAGTGTTAAGAGATTTAATAAGGATAATAACAATTAGAAATAGTTTAGATGAAAAGAAAACAAAGGTCAGAAATATTGACGGATTAAAGGCATATGAGCTAAGAGAAGATTTTAATATGGAGTTGAGATGATGAAAAGTATATTATTATGTGAAGGCAAATCTGACGCTATATTAATTAGTTATTACCTTAATAAAACCAAAGGATGGGAGTTTAGCAATAAAAAAGATAAACGTAAAATTACTATTCCCGTAAGAAACCAAGAGAATGAAGAAGTAAAGTGGTATAGCCTGAATGACGATTTATTAGTTATCTGGGGTGTTGGGGGAAAAGATAATCTTCGTTATTCCATAAATGAAGTTTTAAAGAATATTAGATTTGAGAAAAGAGAAAGGGCATTCGATAAGATTGTGATATTAAGAGATAGAGATAATACAGAAGATATCGATAGTATCTTGCAGGAATTAAGTGAGTGCCTAGATGTGGTAAGGCTAGAAAACAATAACTGGAATGAAGTGGAATATATTAATGAATTTAATGATTTAATTAATGTGAAAATACTACCAATAATTATTCCTTTTAACAAACATGGAGCATTAGAGACATTTTTACTGGAGGCTATAACTGAAATGGGAGAAGAAGAAAGCCTTATAGTAAATAAAAGTAAAGAATTTATTTCGAATTTTAGATTAGCAAAATATTTGTTTAATGAAAGACTAAAACTAAAAGGTGAGTTAGCTGTTACTCTTGGAACAATGTTTCCTCAAAAAACCTTTACACCTATTGATTCTATGCTAAAAGATATTAACTGGGAAGAATATAGGACAATACAAGAAGGATTTAGAAAGCTAGAAGAAATATAAATAAGTAGGTGATGAAGTGAACTTAACAGAAATAAAAAAGATATTAGAAGAAAATTTTAATAAAGAACCATATGATGGAAAACGTAGAAATATAGTATTCTGGTATGACTCAGATGGAGAATTCACAGAGGAAATTAATGAGCTAAAACTTGAAAACGCTAAGGTTTTGCACTTAACTGATAGAAACAGCTTTTATATAAAGTATATACTCGAAAAAGAGGACACAACTTCAAATTATCTAGTTTTTTCACCTAAACCTAAGCCATTACCAAGAGAAAATTGGCTATTAGACATTGAAAAATACAGTACACAGTTTTCAACTGACAAAGCAACTGTCATTATGAGAAATCTAGGGGTAAAGGATGAAACTCTAAGAAATGTATTTAAGAAACATATAAAATTCTTTAACAACAAGGAAAGATATAAAAAGTTTGCCTCATATAATATTGAAAACTATACAGAGGAAAAGGTTGAAATTGGAGTTTTATCTTCTCTTTGTAAACTACCAATTATAGACTTTGAGTTAGTAGTCAAAACCTTGCTTATAGAAGAAATAAAGGGTGAGGATAGATATTTAGAAGACATTAATAAGTTTGGAGATATAGATGTATTCTGGAGCCTAGTAGGGAAAAGATATGGATATCATCTAGAAGAAAGAAGCCTTGAACAGCTAATGCTTATGTTCTTAATAACAAGCTTAAGCTATAGTTTAGAAGCAAAGATACCAAATACTTGGGAGAAGTTCATTTCCTCAAAGAAAAGCGATGTCATTATATTTATTGATCATTTCATGAGCCATACAGTAGACCATGAAATGTATGATGCTATGGCTAATAATATGGAGAAAAAGCTAAATATAAAGGAATATACCAAGAAATGGGACATAGAAGACTATATTAAATGTGATAACTTCAAAGCTTTTGATGAAGAAATAATAAGTAGATTAATTACAAATTTAGTAGAAAATACTGGAGAATATGAGAATTATAGAAAGATCATTAACAGAAGAAAAACTACTCATTGGTACAATAAATTAAGTAACGAGTATGAAACACTATACTACGGAATGGAAATTTTAAGGCTAGAAAACGAATTACAGAAATCTATTAAAGGTTCAACGGCATATGAACTAGTAGATAACTATACTAAAACCTATTATCTTTTCGACTATTTTTATAGGAAATTCTATTTAGCCTATGACAACATAGATAATAAAGACAGATTTTCCGAGCTTGTTCACGTAATTGAAAATACATATACAAATTGGTATTTAGAAGAACTGTCTATGAAATGGTCTCAAACTATTGAAAATGAACTCATTAGTGATATAAGAATTAGTGGACTTACAAAGCAGCAGGATTTTTATTCTCAATATGTTTCACCATATATAAGAAATGAGGAAAGAGTATTTGTAATCATATCAGATGCATTCAGATATGAAGCCGCTGTGGAATTTAGCGATATACTAAATAGAGATAGACGAGGTAAGGCTGAGCTTTCATTTATGCAGGGAGTCATACCTTCTTATACAAAGCTAGGAATGGCAACACTACTTCCACATAAGAAAATAGAGATTAATGATAAATCCGAGGTAATAGTAGATGGCTTAAATTCATCAGGAACAGAAAACAGGCAAAAAATACTTTTAAACTATTCAGCAGATGCAGTAGCTATACAATATAACCATATTAAAGATATGAATAGAGCAGAATACAAGGAAATTTTTGATGGAAAGAAGCTAATCTATATTTATCACAATGCTATTGACACCATTGGGGACAAGGCCTCTACGGAAAGAGATGTATTTGCAGCAGTTGAAAAGACATTTGGGGATTTAAATAACTTAATCAAGAGTTTAGTCAACAATGTAAGTGCTACAAATATTTTTATTACAGCGGATCATGGATTTATCTACAGAAGGTCATCATTACAAGAGTATAATAAGATAGGTAAAGCAGATGTGAAGGCGATAGATGAGGGAAGAAGATTTATTCTTTCTGAAGACAAGATTGAAGAGCAGGGACTGCTAACTATACCTATGAACTATTTACTTGGAGAAGAAAGAAAAATAAATGCAATTATTCCAAAAGGTGTTACTAGATTTAAAGTACAAGGTGCTGGTGATAATTATGTCCATGGTGGCGGTGCTCTTCAGGAAATAATCATTCCTGTAATTAAATTTAAAAATATCAGAAAAGATGAATTCAAATCATCTAAAGTAGAAGTAAAGCTTACTAATATATCGAGAAAGATTACAAATAGGATTACCTACCTAGAATTCTTCCAAACCGAAAAGGTAGAAGAAAAGAAAACTCCTATTAGGTTGAAACTTTACTTTGTAGATGAGGAAGACAACAGAATTTCTAATGAAAATATTATTATTGCTGATAGTAGGTCATCCAAACCTGAAGAACGTTCATTTAGAGAGAAATTTACATTAAAGGATCAAGCTTATGATAAGGGTAAAAAATACTATTTAGTTATGGAAGATGAGGATGAAACAGTAGAAAAGGTCTACGACAAAGTACCATTTATGATTGATTTAGCAATTGTAAATGACTTTGGATTTTAATAGTAGGTAGGTGAGCTACGTGGAAATCATAGATAAGGAAATAAGCTTAAATGAAAAATTAAATAAACATTTTGCTGGCAGAGTAGTGAGAAAGGACTTAACTAAAAAAATTAAAGAAGGTGCTAATGTACCTGTATATGTATTAGAATACCTTCTAGGAATGTATTGTGCTACAGATGATGAGGATAGCATAAATGAAGGAGTAGAACGGGTAAAAAATATTCTTACTGATAATTTTGTTCGTCCTGATGAAGCAGAAAAGGTAAAGTCAAAGATCAGAGAACTAGGACAATATACAGTTATTGATAAAATAACAGTAAAACTCAACGAAAAGAAAGATATTTATGAAGCAGAATTTTCTAATTTAGGTTTAAGAGGAGTGCAAATAGCATCTCACTATGTAAAAGAATATGAAAAACTATTAGCAGGTGGTATCTGGTGCATATTAAAGATGAATTATTATTATGATGAAGAAATTAGAGATGTAAGTCCTTTTAATATTGGAAATTTAACACCTATTCAAATGCCTAACTTAGATATGGAGGAAATAATAGAAGGAAGAAAATACTTTACTAAGGATGAATGGATAGATGTTTTATTAAGGTCAATTGGTATGGAACCTACCCAATTAGAGGACAATGTTAAATGGCATTTATTAGCTAGAATGATTCCTTTAGTGGAAAACAATTATAATCTTTGTGAGCTAGGACCAAGAGGTACAGGTAAATCACATATATACAAAGAGATATCTCCAAACTCTATATTAGTCTCTGGTGGACAAACTACTGTTGCAAATCTATTTTATAATATGGCCAGCAAGAAAGTAGGACTTGTAGGACTATGGGATGTAGTGGCTTTTGATGAAGTTGCAGGAATTTCATTTAATGATAGGGATGGAGTTCAGATAATGAAGGATTACATGGCTTCTGGTTCCTTTGCAAGAGGAAGAGAAGAAAAAGCAGCTTCAGCATCTATGGTTTTTGTTGGTAATATAAACCAAAGTGTTGATGTATTATTAAAAACCTCTCACTTATTTGAACCATTTCCTGAAGCTATGGCATATGACTCTGCTTTCTTTGATCGTATGCACTATTATGTTCCAGGATGGGAGATACCTAAATATAGGCCAGAGTTTTTTACTAATGAGTATGGATTTATTACAGATTACATATCAGAATTTTTTAGGGAAATGAGAAAAAGATCATTTTCTGATGCTATAGATAAATACTATATTCTTGGTAATAATCTCAACCAAAGAGATGTAATTGCTGTAAGAAAAACTGTTTCTGGACTTGTAAAGTTGATATATCCAAATGGTGAGTATGAAAAAGAGGATATTGAACAAATATTAGAATATGCTTTGATTGGAAGAAGAAGAGTAAAAGAGCAGTTAAAGAAAATCGGTGGAATGGAATTTTATGATGTACGTTTTTCCTATATAGACAAAGAGACATTTACTGAAGAATTTGTATCAGTACCTGAACAGGGTGGAGGAAAGCTTATTCCAGAAGGAATGGGTAAGCCAGGACATATATATGTAGTAGGACACGGAGAAACTGGTATGATTGGAGTTTTCAAAATAGAAACTGAAGTAGTACCTGGTTCAGGCAAGTTTGAAAGAAGTGGACTAGGTTCTAATAGAGAAGCAAAAGAAAGTATTAATACAGCATTTAACTATTTTAAAGCAAATAAGAAGAATATCAGTGGGACCATCTCAATACAAAATTTCGATTATCTAATGCATATTCAAGACTTACAGGGGATAGGTGTGACTTCAGAATTATCTCTTGCCGCCTTTATTGCAATGTGTTCTGGTGCATTAAAGAAGCCAGTTCAAGGGCAAATGGTAGTTCTAGGCTCCATGAGCATAGGTGGTACTATTACAAAAGTAGAAGAGCTAGCAAGCACACTACAGGTATGCCTTGATGCAGGAGCAAAAAAGATACTTCTTCCAATGGCATCGGCAGCTGATATAAGTACAGTACCACCAGAGTTGTTTGCAAAGTTCCAGATTTCGTTTTATCAGAGTGTTGAGGATGCGGTGTTTAAGGCTTTAGGGGTAGAATAATCCATGAATAAAAACTCATTATAACAATCGATGAGCTCAAGAGATATAATCTTGGGCTTATTTTTTGATTTTTCTCAAGTTATAAGCTCTTTATCTATCTTGAGTTTTGAATGAAAGAAGATTTAAACAAACTGATATTACTTGATAGATTTGTGTTAAGAAAAATAATACTTGATGTTAGAGAAGCATAGGGGTCATGCCTGAATTATTACTTCACAATTTTCCTCCTAGTACAAGTTTTATTTCACACATATTCCCCATATAATGTAACTATAATGGGGAGGGGTTTGTTTATGTCAAGACGGACTATGATAGTTACAGTAGGCTTTTTATGCATATTAGCAGTTCTTCTTATAGGGGACCTAATTATAACAAATTCAAGTACCTACAAAAGCAAGAGTAATGGTGAAAAGCTAGTAGAAATATATAAGAAACAAGATGATATAAAAAATAGAAATCTTTCAATATTAATTGAGATAGACTCAAAGCTATTATATTTAATCGATACAGATACTAATGAAATTATCAAAAAATATGTTGTAGCTACAGGCAAAAAAGATACTCCCACTCCCATAGGAAGCTTTAAGATAGTACATAAAGCTATATGGGGAGAAGGCTTTGGTACTAGGTGGATGGGTTTGGATGTACCCTGGGGTAAATACGGCATACATGGAACTAACAAGCCACAGTCCATAGGCTATAGCTCTTCTCAAGGCTGTATTAGAATGAATAATAGAGATATAGAGGAGCTATATAGTCTTGTTAAATATGGAACTAGAGTTGCTATTGTGGGAGGTCCTTATGGTCCATTTAATTATGGGTTTAGAACCTTAATGCATGGAGATAGAGGAGCAGATGTACAAGAGGTTCAGAAAAGATTAAAGCAGCTAGGATATTATAATGGAGCTATAGATGGTATATTTGGTTATGGAATGAAGGAGGCTGTTGCTAAATTTTATAAGGATAATAAAATGCCTGTTAGTGATAGAATAGGACCTGATGCATATAAAAAGCTTAATATAGTATTAATGGATTAGTTAAGCTTGTTAAAAAAATAATAAGATGTTTTATACTTATGATTATTAAATAGAAATAAGGGTATACATATAACATGACAATGATGAAAATCTAAACAACTTATTTAAGAATATATAGGAGGTATACTAAATGTTATCAGAAAAATTAGCAAAAGCATTAAATGATCAAATGAACTATGAATTTTTATCTGCCCACTACTATCTTGCAATGGCTGCATATTTTGAAGACCAGGATTTAAGCGGATTTGGGAACTTTTTTATTATGCAAGCAGCAGAAGAAAGATTCCATGCTATGAAATTCTATAATTTTATTAATGAAATGGAAGAGAGAGCTACAATTCAAGCTATAAGTGAGCCACAAAATGAGTTCAAATCATATGTAGATGTATTTGAAGTTGCATTAGCTCACGAGAAGGAAGTAACTAAGAGAATTTATAATCTTATGGATATAGCTACTGAAGAAAAAGAATATGCTACTATTAGCTTCTTAAACTGGTTTATAGATGAACAAGTTGAAGAAGAAGCAAGCATGAGTACTATTATTAAAAAGTTACAAAGAATTGGTGATGATAACCACGCAGTATATGCGTTAGACCAAGAACTAGCTGCACGTGTATTTACACCTCCAGTAGCTGCAGAATAATAACTACATCGTACCTATAACCGACAACTAAAAAAACAAAGGTGGCATTCTCCATGGTGTCATAGGGACATTTTCTAAACCGTGGCGAAGGCTGGGCCGTATGTATTGGCAGACAGTGAATTATCGCTGTCTGCCGTTTATCGTTTAGGCCACATCTATCGATGCTTTCTGGCTATCAGCCTGCTCGATAATATTATCCAGCAGTCCGTGGAACGGATAACTAAACACACAGGCAGTTAAATATACCTTGGCTATATATTTTCTTGATTATTTCTTGTATAAGAAATATAATGGATTAAACCACGCGGATGATAAATTACTACTATGTAAACGAGTGCATTGAGGATGCACAGATGATTGCAAATATATGGCTTATTCCCAAGGATGCCGTTCGCCCGGAGGACATACGGAAAAGAAATGGGTGCAAGCCTGGTGCAAACAAATAAATTGAGGAAAGGAGGTACCCTCATGGGTTATTACCCACATTTAAACGACATCTATATCACTGAGCGATTAAAAGAACGGCTTTTTGAAATCAGTAACCATCCAATCACCACCGTCACCGCCCCGATGGGTTTTGGAAAAACAACGGCAGTAAACTGGTGGGCAAAGCGACTGGCAAAAAAACACAATAAATTAACAGTCTTACGCCAGATGATTGTCACGGACAGTGTGACCGATTTCTGGAGCGGATTTTGCCGAGCATTCAAGAGCTATCCTGAACTGACCGAACAGATGAAGGCCCTCGGCTACCCTAAGGATGCTCAGGCCATATCCCTACTTGCAGAGATGCTTAGCGATGCCTTATCACAAAGTGCTTGCCCAGTTTATTTCATCATGGACGATCTCCACCTTTTGGAGAAAAGCATAGTCACCCCTCTTCTTCTGTTGCTTTCCCGAAACCTGCCCGACTATGTACATCTCATTCTCTTGTCCCGCAATCAGATTTTCAATGAGAAAGATCGGATGTGCCTGGGCAATCTGAACTGTGAAATCGGAGCGGATGACTTGAGGCTTAATCGGCAGGAGTTGGAGGCCTACGCCTATCGCTGTGGCCTTGCGGCATCCTCCGAGGAGATGGACACTCTCGCACTGACCAGCGAGGGATGGATTTCTATGGTCTATCTTAACTTTAAATCCTATACACAGAGCGGGCATTGGCTGTCCGGCTCATCAGATATTTTCACACTTATTCACCAGGTGCTGCTCACGCCTCTGCCAGAACGTCAGCGGGAATTTCTCATTCTCGTCGGCATGACCGATGAATTTACAGCCGAACAGGCGGCTTACCTGTGGCAGGACCTCGATGCGGAGGATTTGCTGGATTCCCTTTCTAAAAACAACGCCTTTATTACAAGAAATGAAAATGGGATTTACCGCTGCCATCATATGCTGCGACACTGTGTCCGGCTGATGTTTGCTGAAAAGCCAGAGGATTACCGACGAGAAAGCTATTCACGGTTGGGAAACTGGCATTTGGGTCAGCAGGAGTACATACCCTCTTATTTTGCCTTTGCAGCTGCGACAGATTTCCCAGGACTATTAGCAACGCTGACAAAGGATAAGGCAAAAAGCCTAAACAGTGAGCATAGTCAGGCGTTTTTTGACTGGCTTACCGAATGCCCAGAGGAAATCCTTTTGAAGCATCCACCCGCCCTCGTCGTCTGCATGGTCAAGATGTTTTCCTTTCACAACATTCCTGAAATCAAGCGGATGAAGTCACTGCTTCTCAAGGCACTGGAGCAGGATACCGACCTGACCCCACAAGAGCGTGACAACCTACTCGGCGATGCGGAGGTGGCGGAGAGCTTTCTTGCTTACAATGATATCTCAGCCATGAGTGCTTACCACCGCAGGGCTTGCTCTTTGCTTGACCGCACCACCATGAGCATAGACCCGAAAGGGGCATGGACATTTTCAGCACCGTCCATTCTGATGATGTACCACCGTCAGCCAGGATATGCGGACAGTGAAACTGCTGAGATGAAAGAATGCATGCCATACTACTATCAGGTGTCGGATGGTCATGGAAACGGTGCAGAATACAGCTTTGCTGCGGATTTGTTCTATGAACGGGGGGAAATGATCGATGCTGACATCTCAAACCGTATGGCACTGTCGGCGGCGAGGCGAAAAAATCAGCACAGTGTTATGCTGTGTTGCGAGTTTCTCGACCTGCGTATCGCACTGTTTCACGGCGATTATGAAAAAGTCAAACAGAGAAGTACAGAGATACGGGAATGGCTTTATAAGGAACGGCAATACACGCTTTTGAATACCTTGGATATGTGCATGGGCTTTCTCCATGCCCTGCTGTGTATCCCAGAATTTGCACCTAAATGGTTCGCTGAGGGAAAGCTGTCCGAAGCCTTGGTCATGTTCCCCGCTACGCCTATGCTGCACACCTTCTATAACCAACTGCTGTTGGCACAGGGAGAATGGACGGCGGTATTGGCACGACGTGAGGAATGCGAAAGGCTCTACGTCGTCTACCACAATGTCCTCTGCGAAATTTGGCTTCACATCCAGCTTGCTGCAGCCCTTGAACAGCTTGGCAGACATGAAGGAGCCCGCAGGGAGCTGAGGTTGGCATTACAATTAGCACTTCCCGATGATATACTTTTGCCCTTTGCCGAAAGCGAGATATACATTCTTGAACTGCTGAAGGAACTGCAAGGCATAGGTGTATATGCAGAGGAAATCGAGCATATTCTGCCTTTGGCGGAACAATTTCGCACTGCAAGGGAGAACATTCGCCGAGAGTATTTGGGAGAAAACGAAACCTACGGACTGTCCGAACGGGAGCTTGAAATCGCAAGGTTAGCTGCAAGGCGCAAAACCAATCTGGAGATTGCCGAGGAGCTTCACCTTGCCGAGGGAACTGTTCGCAACCAGCTATCGCGGATTTTTGATAAGCTGGGCATTGGGGGAGAAGGCAAAAATAAGCGCAACTTGCTTGAAGATTTGCTGAAAATAAAAAAATAGTGACAAATGGTCACACTACAAAATGAGAACGCCACTGTACAATTAAACTGTACGGTGGCGTTCTTTTATTTTGACAGGAGGTGGATATATGAAAGGGCAGCCTATAACAAAAGTAGAGCCGTTGGAAAACGGAATTTTGCAGGTGACTTTTGACACTGGAAACCATGTGACGGTGAATATGAAGCCCCGTTTTATCGGGTTTCGGTTCGGCGTGTTACAGCACCCAGAAATCTGGTACTCTGCAGACACGGATGGCGGTTTTGTTCACTGGTACAAAAGTGGCTGCACTGTACCTGTGGCAGAGCTTGCCTACGATGAAATTATGAGAATGACTCTCGGAGAGTCCTATTAAAAAAGGAGGTAATAGTTGAATGAAACAAACATGGAAACGAATCGGCAGCTTGGTTCTCGCATTATGTATGGTAGTTAGCATGCTACCGGGAGCAGTTTTTGCTGGAGGGGGTGATGAGTTTACTATCGAAAATCTTGCTTATAAGGTATTGACGGAGGATAAAGAGGCTAAAACCGGCACAGTGGTTCTTGTGGGATATGCAGGAAGTGAACCGACAGGTACGCTTACCGTGGCGGAGGCAGTATATAACAATGGCATAAACTACAGCATAACGGAAATTGGAGAAGATGCCTTTAATTGGTGCAACGAACTGACAGCAGTTGTAATAGGCGATAATGTGGAGAATATCGGAAAAGGTGCATTTAAGTATAGCGATAATATAGTCAATATTACACTGGGTAATGCTGTAAAAACTATCGGAGAAGGAGCTTTTGCTGCTAATAAAAACCTAACCCAGATAGACACTACAAATGTAGTGACCATAAGTAAAAGTGCCTTTAATAGCTCTGCCTTGGTGGGCATTGATATTGGGGATTTTGTAAAGACCATCGGCGAGAATGCTTTCTACTCATGTATGGACTTGACGGAAGTAAATTTTTCGGCAAACTCCTCCTTAGAAACCATAGAAGATGGTGTTTTTAGCTATTGTAATTCGTTAGAAGAGATTAGTCTGCCCGATTCACTAAAGACCCTAGGAAGATGGGTTTTTGGCTGTTATGAATTAGAAAGTATCAGTATAGGCAAAAATGTAGAATCAATAAGGACTAATGCAATTTACAATGTCCCCGTATTAAAAAATTTAACGGTAGATTCAGATAATGCAAATTATATGACAGAGGATAATATCCTTTATAATAAGGGCAAAACTACTTTAATAAGGTATGCACCCGGTAAATCAGAGACAACTTTTGAGATATCTAATACGGTAACAAAAATTGAAGAATGTGCCTTTTATGGTGCAGGTAATTTAATAGATGTAATTGTACTTGATTCGATAGAAACCATTGGTGATGAAGCATTTTTACATTCGAATTTTACAAGCATAACCTTCTTAGGTGATACACCGCCGATTGTAGGAAATAAAATATTTTCGTACTGCAATAATCTGATGAATATCTATGTGCCCTCAGGCAGTGTGGATGAATACAAGTCTGCATTGGGCGATTATGCTGAAAAAGTTAAAGCACAAGCCACAATAGACCAGACTGGCTGGGAGGCTTTAATTGCTAATCCTAATACAGAAATAAAAGATGGCGATATTATTATTTTGGGCGAAGATGTAACTGGGAATCTTTCCAGAACTACTGATTTGTCGAACCTTACTATAGAGGGCAATGGTCATACTATTAACGGGAGATTGTGGTTTGGTAAAGAAATAAATCTTACTTTAAAGGATATAACAGTGCAAGGGCCAGATGATTCGGAGGCTATTCGTTTGTCTACTGGAGGTAAGCTTAAAACTATAGGCAAGGTGGAAATCAATGGTGGAAATGGAATAGGTTATTTAGGTATGTCAGGGGTATTTAGTGGTATCGACTTGACTATTACTGCCAGTGACGGCACTAAAATTACTGCTGGAGATGCCAGCGAAGATTTCAATTTAAGCGGCTCCGCCGTGTGGGTACAAAGTGGCAATCTTACACTAGATGGTGGCAGTCCCATATTCCAAGGAGGCAAGGGCTATAGCTCTTATGGTGCACTTGTAGGTAGAGATGATAATCTGAAAGATCTTATCATAAGCTCTGGCAGCCCCAAATTAATTGGCGGTTCTTTTAATGATAGTGGTTCTAACGGTGCATTTGTATATGGAGGCATTCACATATCCTCCGCTGGCAGCCCGGAGTTTATAGGTGCTGATGGTAAGGAGAATAGTTACAGAGCTAATGGTGCTTGGGCACACAAATTGGAGATAACAGCAGGCAGCCCTAAATTTAAGGGGGGCTCAGTCTCAAAAGAGAAATCATACGCCGGTCATGGTATCTCTTTATATGACAGTGCAACTATATCTGGTAATGCCTCCCCCAGCTTTACAGGTGGAAATGGCGTGTCCCTAGAGTACGGTGGAGATGGTCTTAACTTTACTGAATGTTTAACCATTTCTACATCAGGGGATGTAGAATTTATCGGGGGCAGTAATTGCCAACATGGCATAGGGCAAAATGCCAGTATTTCTGGGACACAAACTGGCATTAACCTAAAGAACCTTAAGGGAAAAATTATTGCAGATAGCACCAAGGGTGAATATAGTGCTATCGGATTGTATGTAGGCTGCACTATAACCTACCCCGATGGGCTGGCAGAAGCAAAAAAATATAATGGAACTGGCAAAATGTATGTTTTAGATATGGGTGATATGAGCACTGTCTACACTGCCACATTAAATATCAATCTAGATGATTCCCCATTTACTAGTCAAGTGGGCGGATATACGCTAAAACTTGAAGGAGATGAATCCATGGCATTCGCCATGAATGGTTCCGGAGCGACGAGGACGGCCGAAGTGCCTAAAGGTACCTGGAAAGTGTATGAAAATTTTGATGACATCTACACAGGTGTAAATATTACTATAAATGATGCCCCTACTAGTGGAACCCTAGATTATTATACTGTCAAATATTCTGCCACAAAAGAAGGAACAACTAGTGAGGGAAGAATTGAACTGTCCGTAACAACTTTGGATGGGGTTGAGTTAGATAACATTAGTTACCTCATAAAAGGCGATAAAGCATCTTTCGCCGCTACTGGTATGGGTGCAGAAAGCTACACCTACAGATGGAGCGGTACTCATGGCACGGACACAATTAGCAGCACAGGCAGTATTTACACGATAAATCCTGTGCAGGGTAAGATAGATATTACTTGCACGATTACAGGAACCGGCACAAGCAGTGTACCAATACCAGGCGATTCGGGAATAATCACCGTAACTGACATCACAGAAAACTCCCTAACCCTTAACTGGGCAAATGCAACTAGAACGGTTGAAGGCGGTTTGAAATATGTAGTGTTTCAATCCAAAGGTGCAAACATTTCTACAGTAAGCGAATGTACTAGTCACCCGGAATTGCTGTTGAACGGCGAACCCAGCGACATTAACACCTATGCTGTCAGCGGCTTATCACCGAATACGACCTACTATTTTAATGTAATCGTCACAGATGATAAGATGGGCATGGCGGCCTATACGATGGTATCTGCTACAACAACTAGCGATGGCAATGAAGGCAATGGTGGCGGTGGTAATGGCTCTGGTTCCGGTGGTCCCTCCGGTGGAAGCACGACTACACCAATCACAATAACACCGGGAAACAAACCGAACCAGCCTATTACGGCATCGGCTCCTGTCACGGCAACAGCGGGAACAGGCGGCACAGCCAACGCAGCGATAACGGATAAAATCATTACAGATACCATCGCAAAGGCACAGGCTGATGCCAAGTCACAGGGAAAGACTGTCAACGGAACCTCTGTTGCATTGAATGTTACCATGCCGCAGGGTGCAACTGCCCTGACAGTAACTCTGACCCCAAATTCCCTGAACAGCCTTGTCAGTGCAGGAGTAATCAGCCTTGAAATCAATGGTGCACCAGTTTCTCTCGGACTTGACCTCACCGCCCTCAAGGAAATCCAGAAACAGAGTGGTGGAAATATTACGATCAGCATAGCTCCAGCAACCGAGCTTTCCAAGGAAGCAAAGGCTCTTATGGGCAATCGGCCAGTGTATAACATCACCATCAGCACCGTGAAGGATGGGAAAACCACCAATGTAAACAGTCTTGGCAACGGTACGGCAACCCTGTTGATCCATTACACGCCCGGCAAAAACGAAGCCGTAGGCTATCTGTTCGGCGTGTATGTAGATGCAAAGGGCAAAGCGACCCAGATTGACGGCTCCACCTACGACACCAACGTAGGGGCTATCCTACTTTCTACCAACCATTTCTCGGTGTACGGCGTAGGCTACACAGCTCCAAGCGCAAAGTTTACCGACATCAGCACACATTGGAACAAGGAAGCCATCGACTATGTGGTAGGCAGGGGACTGCTCTCTGGTACCTCAGAAACCACCTTCGCGCCCAATACCGCCATGACACGGGGAATGCTGGTGACGGCTCTCGGAAGACTGGCAGGAGTGGACACCAAGCTCTATACCACAAACAGCTTTACCGATGTAAAAGCCGACAGTGACTTCCGTCCTTATATCGAATGGGCATACCAAAAGGGCATCGTGCATGGCATCGGCAAGCAGCAGTTTGCACCTGACCGGGCAATTACCCGTGAAGAAATTGCGGTCATCTTCGCAAACTACGCCAAATCCACTGGCTACAAACTGCCTGTGATCCGTGAGGCAACCACCTATTCAGACGCTTCCAGTATAGGTAGTGCTTACAAAACGGCGGTAATGGCTATGCAGCAGGCAGGAATTATGATGGGCGGCACAGACAATAAGTTTAATCCCAAAGCCAGTGCCACCCGTGCAGAGGTTTCCTCTATGCTGCACCGCTATATTAAACTGACCATCGACCCCGTCACCGCACAGGGATGGGCACTGAACGATGTGGGACAGTGGCTGTACTACAAAGAGGGCAAGGCTCTCACCAGCACGCAGACCATTGACGGCATGA
Organism: Proteiniborus ethanoligenes; assembly: GCF_900107485.1. Lineage (NCBI taxonomy): Bacteria > Bacillati > Bacillota > Clostridia > Eubacteriales > Proteiniborus > Proteiniborus ethanoligenes. Next base: position 5,186 of record NZ_FNQE01000012.1, on the reverse strand, counting down.
AGTATTTATTTAACACCAACGGTACACTGAAAACTGGCTGGGTTAAGGAAGTTGACAACTGGAGGTATTACTCAGGTAACAAGATACTCACTGGATGGTGGGACATCGGCAGCGATGCTACAAAAAAGACCTATTATTTTGAAACCAACGGCAATATGATCTCTGGTAAGTGGCTCCAAATTGACGACAAATGGTATTACTTGGGTGTCGATGGCTCCCTTGCCAAGAACACCACCATTGATGGTCATGAGGTAGATGATAATGGGGTAAGAAAAAACAAATAGTAATCAGAAAATAAGCAGCGGGGGCCATCATTGGCTCCCGCTGCTTGTTTTCCGTATTCAGTTTGCTTTTCTTAAATTGTCCCTATGATACTGTGGACTTATGCTTACCTTTGTTTTTATATATTATATGGACGTTTTATTACTATCTAGTTGTAGTTCCACCCATGCTTCTTTGAGCCATTTCTACTAATCTTTTTGTCATATATCCACCAACATAACCATTTTGTCTAGCTGAAAGATTACCTTTATCTAATGATTCATAGTTGCTCATACCAAGTTCACTAGCTATTTCAGTTTTCATTTGATTTAGAGCTTGACGAGCAGCTGGGACTACTATTTTATTACTAGTGCTGTTATTAGGCATTGTTATCCTCCCTTCATTAGTTATTTAATGCTTGTGATAGTATTATATGTAGATTTTATTTCAGTAAACCAAGTAATTTTAGCTATTAGTGGATTACAGTGGCAAGATATACATAAAATATACATTTTTGAAAAGGATAACTATAAATTAAAACAATATCATTTTAAGGCCAAAAAATATTAACATAAGCCCACCTAAAAGATTGGCATATTCTTTTAAAAATGAGTTTCTTCTGATTTTTTTACTTATTAAGAAGCCTGTAGCTGTAAGAAAAGAACATATGATGCCTACAATTGAAGAACTTTTTAGTATAAGATTTTCCAAACTCATATTGCAAAACAGAGTAAATCCTATAACTAAAGCATCTATGCTGACACATATTCCTAAAATCATTATTATAAAAAAGTTTAGGTCCTTTAAATTATCTTCCTTTGACAGGCCTTCCTTAAACATTAACAATCCAACCAATAATACTATTACTCCGCCAAGCTTAGAAGATAGATGAAATATGTACATATTGAAGTATCCGCCTAAGTAACCACCCATAGTAGCAAATAGAAATTGAAAAAAACCAAAAATTACTATTGTTATAAGGGCTTTTTTTCGATTGATTTTATTGCTAAGGCCTACAGAAAAAGCCATACTAAAAGCATCAAGCCCAAGTGCTATAGAAATAATGCTTAAATCATAAAAGCACATAATATTCCTCCTAAGAAATTCTTAAAAAGTTATAACTACAACTATAATATTAAAGATAGGGTATATAATATTAATGTATATTGTAAAAAATCTTATATAATATTATAATTAAGGTAAGATTGGAGAATAAAGGGGAGTAGCTGGCAGAAAACTGTTTAATTAGTCGTCAATACGGCTTAAAGCCCGGCTAATTATTTATAGCGAGACCTTTGTTTAAGCCTTTATTGTGTTTAAACAAAGGTCTTTTTTTATACAAAACAATAAAAATAAGGAGGAAATAAACTTGGAACAACTAATGATGGGAATCAAAAATCTTTCAATTGGAAATGTGGTTATGTTTATTGTAGGAGGTGTATTAATTTATCTAGCGATAAAAAAAGAATTTGAACCAATGCTTCTTCTACCTATTGGGTTCGGAGCAATATTGGCAAATCTTCCTGTTATTGAGGGAATACCAGGCATATCTAGTCCAGAAGGTGTTTTAGGATTATTAAAAAACGCAGGTATAACCACAGAATTGTTTCCTGCACTAATATTTATAGCTGTGGGAGCAATGATAGATTTTGAGCCTCTGTTGAAGATGCCTTCAATGTTATTTTTTGGTGCAGCTGCACAGTTTGGAATTTTTATGACCTTAATATTTGCTTTGCTTCTTGGATTTGATATTAAAGATGCAGCTTCTATAGGTATTATAGGAGCCGCCGATGGACCTACTTCTATTTTTGTTGCCAGCAGGTTTTCTCCTAAATATTTTGGCGCCATATCTGTAGCTGCATACTCTTATATGGCTCTTGTACCTATAATACAGCCACCAGTGATTAAACTATTGACTACGAAAGCAGAGAGAAAAATTAGAATGGAATATAAAGAAGTGAAGGTTTCTAAAACAGTAAAGATACTTTTCCCTATTATCGTCACAATTGTAGCTGGAATCATAGCTCCTATTAGTGTTACTTTAGTTGGACTATTAATGTTTGGAAATCTTATAAGAGAATCAGGTGTCCTCGAAAGACTCTCTCAATCTGCTCAAAATGAATTAGCAAACCTAGTTACATTACTTTTAGGTATTACAATAGGCTCTACAATGTTCGCAGAAGAATTTTTAAGGCTTGAGACATTAATGATACTGGGATTAGGACTTTTTGCATTTATATTTGATACTGCAGGTGGAGTATTGTTTGCAAAGTTTTTAAACCTATTTGTAAAGAAAAAATATAACCCAATGGTAGGAGCAGCAGGCATATCAGCTTTTCCTATGTCTGCAAGGGTAATACAAAAGCTTGCAAAGGAAGAAGATCCTACGAATTTTGTCTTGATGCAGGCTGTTAGTGCAAATGTGGCAGGACAGATAGGTTCTATAATAGCAGGAAGTGTAATAGTTGCTTTGCTATCTAAAGGAGGTTTTTAGTATGGAGAATATTGGAGTAGGGTTAGAAATGATGCTATATGGCATTGGAACTACCTTTTCGATATTAATTATATTTTATTTTTCTATAAAATTATTATCTAAGTTATTTCCAGAAAAATAAAGAATAAACATTCTCTTTTTTAAATAGTATATACTGATTAGGACTCTTTATGAAGCTATTATTTATTATTCATAAGAGTAGGGAAAGGGGGATATACTATGCTGTCACCAAGCTCTGAAGACTATTTAGAGGAAGTGTATAGGCTAAGTGTAAACAGTAAAGATATAAGAATAACTGATATAGCCTATTGCTTAAATGTGTCTATGCCCTCTGTGGTTAAAGGCCTTAGAAAGCTAAGTAGATTGGGCTACATAGTATACAGACCTTATGAAAAAATAGAACTGACAGACAAAGGGAAGGAAAAAGGATGTTTTTTAGTAGAGAGAAATAAGATATTAAGGGATTTTATAGAGATGATAGGAGCAGACTGTGATATAAAGCAGGAAGCAGAAGCTATGGAGCATTATCTCACTACATCTACTATTAAATCTATAGAAAAGCTGGTAAAATTTTTTTCAAATAATTATGACCTGTTATTAGAGTTCAGAAACTTTAATATAGACAGCATATTAGATGATTAATAAAAGGGATATTTGCAGAATTAAGCAAGTATCCCTTTTATAATATTACACAAGGCCTAGAGTGTTAAATATGGTATTTATTATAAAAGTGACTATTATTGCTATACCTGTTGTCAATACCAGTGTAAACAAAGGCCATTTCATACCATTTGATTCTTTACGCATTGTTAAAAGAGTTGTAGCACAAGGGAAATGCAATAGAGAGAAAAGCATAAAATTAAGTCCAGTCACCCAAGTCCATCCATTGTTAAGAAGAAGACTTTTTAGTGCCTGTAGATTATCAAATTCCAGCATTGCACCTTGTGACATATAGCTCATTATAAGTATTGGAAGTACTATCTCATTAGCAGGAAGCCCTAGTATAAATGCCATTAGTATGAACCCATCTAAGCCTAAGAGTTTTCCAAAGGGTTGAAGAAATCCAGCACACAAATTCAACAAGTTAGTGTCTCCTATAATTATGTTGGCAAATAGCCAGGTTATTGCTCCTGCTGGAGCAGCTACTACAATAGCACGACCTAATACAAATAAAGTTCTGTCTAAAAGTGAGCGTACCAATATTTTACCTAGCTGTGGTCTTCTATATGGAGGAAGCTCTAAGGAAAAAGAGGATGGAACTCCTTTTAAAACAGTAGATGACAAAAGCTTAGATACTATTAAAGTAACTATTATTCCTATAAGTATCATAGAGACCACAGAGAAGGAAGCAAATATAGAGCTGTAACTATTAGTATATATACCTAATCCACCAAAAAATATTGTAGATATTGCTATGAGAGTGGGAAATCTTCCGTTACATGGCACAAAATTATTGGTTATCATAGCAATAAGCCTTTCTCTAGGAGAATCTATAATTCTACATGCAATTATTCCAGCAGCATTGCAACCAAATCCCATACTCATAGTTAAAGCCTGTTTACCGTGTGTACCTGCCTTTCTAAAGGCATTGTCTAGATTAAAAGCTATTCTAGGCAGATATCCTAAATCTTCTAGTAGGGTAAACAATGGGAAAAATATAGCCATTGGTGGTAGCATTACAGCAATTACCCAGGCTAAGGTTCTATACATTCCCAGTATTAATATCCCATGCAGCCAGTTAGGTGCATTCATATATATGAAAAAGTCACTTAGATTATCTTCAATTCTAAATAGAATATTTGCAAGTAATTGAGATGGATAGTTTGCACCCTCTATAGTTATCCAAAATACTATTCCTAAAAGAAGGAGCATTATAGGATATCCGGTGATTTTAGAGGTTAATATATCATCTAGCTTTTTATCCCAGTTGATTTTTCGTTTGTCATCTATTGATACTGCTGACTTAGCTATGTTTTCAGCGCTTTCATATATGCTTAAAACTATTCTATCACCAAGGAATTCTTTATCCTCTATTTTATTAAGGATTGATTCTTCAATTATATCAAAATCTTTAGACACTATGTTCTTCATACTCCTACACCTCGTATAATATGTTTAGACCCAGATTTTCAGGTGTCTAAGCATATTTATTTTTATTTAATTTTAATTACAATGTTTAATCGAGATATCCTAATGCTAAAATAGAATTAAGAATAGTTAGCGAAGGATAATTCTTCCTCACCTTGCAAAACCATTTGGTTATTGCTTAGAGAGCATGCTTCCTGACTTACTCGTCATATTCTGCTTACTTCAGTTGCTGCATCTCTTTGATTAGACCAACAGCAAGGTAGTTTTCAAAGATGAATGCTAATAATGCGAGGTTGCAGTTAGCGGTTAAGATTGGGATATCTCTTTTACTAATTGTTCATCA